>NZ_CAPDXS010000027.1:0-44030 GCF_948601915.1 uncultured Acetatifactor sp.
GCTGACAGTGCTGGTAAATACAGGAATTCTGGGAGTTATAGGATATGTCGGCATGATGGTAGGCGGTATCAGGAGTTTTTTGGGTGAGAGAAAAAGAATGCTTATGTATGTGCCTGTGGGTTTTGTCTGCTGGCGTATACGGTAAATAACTTTTTCAGTTTCCAACAGGCGATGAGTACGCCTACGATTTTTGCGCTGTTTGGGATGGGCAGGGCATTCCAGCGTAACTTAGCTGGAGGCGCTGAAAGGCCCGACAAAAGGAAAATAAAGTGAATACAAGGACAAATAAAAGATGCGGAAGCCGGGAAAAGGACTTCCGCATTTTTTGGTAATCCGGCTGCGCGGAAGTCCCTTTTATAGCGTTCAGTGTCAGACAGATTCTGTATTTCAAAAAGAAACAAAAATAAGGGGTGGTAGAAAAGCGAAAACTGGAGTAAAATAGAAAAGAATGTTTCAAAATATTGGATAACGGAGGGCACCATGAGACTGTTGAATCTGTTAGAGGGGATAAGCTGGGAATGCCTCCAGGGGAAGCGTTCCATGGAAGAAAAGCATTCCATGGACAAAGAAGTGTCGGCGGTGGTCTATGATTCCAGGAAGATCGTGGAAGGCTGCCTTTTCATCTGTATAGAGGGCGTCAACTTCGACGGCCACGCCTTTGCGGCCGAGGCCGCGGAGAAAGGGGCTGCGGCCCTGCTGGTCTCCAAGCCCGTGGAGGGCCTGGAAGATAAAGACATTACTGTAATTAAAGTGGAAGATACCAGATACGCCATGGCCTTCGTCTCCGCGGCCTGGTTCGGCCACCCCGCAAAAAAGTTGAAGACGATAGGCATCACGGGCACCAAGGGCAAAACCACCACCACCTACCTGGTGAAGTCCATCCTGGAGAACGCAGGGCTGAAGGTGGGGCTCATAGGCACCATAGAGACCGTCATCGGGGACGTACACATCCATGCCGAGAACACCACCCCGGAATCCTACATTTTAGAGGAGGACTTTGCCAAAATGGCGGAGGCCGGGCTGGACGCGGTGGTGATGGAGGTGTCCTCCCAGGCCCTGAAGCTCCACCGGACCCAGGGCTTTGTATTCGATTACGGCATCTTCACCAACCTGGAGCCGGATCACATCGCGCCGGGAGAGCATGAGAGCTTTGAGGAGTACATGGAATGCAAGGGGCGGCTGTTCAGGCAATGCCGGATCGGCATCGTCAATGGCGACGACGGCCATGCAGGCGACATTGTGGAGGGCCGCACCTGTGAACTGGAGACCTATGGCACCGGAAAGGATGCCATGCTGCGGGCGGAGAACCTGGAGTTGGTGCACGTCCCGGGAGAGCTGGGGGTGAACTTCCATGTGGCGGGCCTGATGGATTTCGACGCCCATGTGCCCGCGCCCGGACGGTTCAGCGTATACAACGCCCTGTGCGCCATCGCCATCTGCCGTCATTTCCAGGTGGGCATAGAAGATATCCAAAACGCCCTGCGGACGGCCAGGGTGAAGGGCCGCATCGAGCGGGTGAAGATTTCCGACAGATTCACGCTGCTGATAGATTATGCCCACAACGCCATGGCCCTGGAGAGCCTGCTGTCCACGTTGAAGGAGTATGAGCCCAGGCGGCTGGTGTGCCTGTTCGGCTGCGGCGGCAACCGCTCCAGGCAGCGGCGGTACGAGATGGGGGAGGTCAGCGGGCGGCTGGCGGACTTCACGGTAATCACCTCCGACAATCCGCGCTTCGAGGAGCCCCAGGATATCATTGAGGACATCAAGACCGGAATCGGGAAGACAGAGGGGCGTTACGTGGAGATTTGCGACAGGAGAGAGGCCATCGCCTATGCAATCTCCCATGCGGAAGAAGGGGATCTGATCGTCCTGGCGGGAAAAGGGCATGAGGACTATCAGGAGATCAGGGGGGTGAAATACCCCATGGACGAGCGGGTCATCATAGAGGAGCTGCTGGCCGGAGGGCTGGAGCATATCTGATCTTACGTGGGTCGATTCCTTCGCAGCCGGGCTGCGGGGAGTTTCAGTATCATGAGGGCATGGGATGAAGAGAGCCAAACTGGTTCGGCTTGTTTGTGACATATGGATTGTCGTTTTTGTTCTTGGATTTATCCTGGCATTGTCCTGGTATCTGGGCGGTTCTTTTGAGACAGCCCCGACAGAAGAGCAGCAGGAAAAAGCGCGGATAGGAGCCGCGGCGCTGACGGCAGTGGCGGGCGCGCTCTGTACGGTGGGCATTGCGGTCAGGATAAAGCTGGGACAAAGGGGAGCGAGATGGAAGAGAAAAAAGAATACTATGCAGATGTCATCGTAGACATCTCCCACGAGAAGCTGGACAGGCCCTTCCAATACCGCGTCCCCGACAGGCTCCGGGACAGGCTGGAGACAGGGGCCTGCGTGACGGTTCCCTTCGGAAACGGAAATAAGCTCCTAAAGGCCTATGTGGTGGGCATAGGGCAGGTCTGCAAATATGACCCCGCTAAAATGAAGGAGATCCGCGGCATCGTCCAGGGCGGCACAGGCGCGGAGGACAAAATGATCGCCCTGGCCGCATGGATTCGGAAGAACTACGGCTCCACCATGATACAGGCCCTGAAGGTGGTGCTCCCCGCCAGGCGCTCCGTGAAGCGGCTGGAGCACAGGACGCTGCAGCGGGCATTGGGCAGGGAGGAGATCGTCTCCTTGCTCGGGGAAAGCAGGCGAAAAAAGCAGGTGGCCAAGGAACGCCTCCTCCGGGAGCTGGTGGAACAGGAGTCCATCCCCTACGAATGGGTCACGGGAAAGCTGGGGGTGTCCGCCCAGACCGTGAAGAGCCTGGAGCGGGCGGGGGCCGTCCGGGTCATCAGCACCGAAACCTTCCGCAATCCCGTCAGCCTGGCCGCCACCCGGGAGCAGAAAAAGCTTCTGAGCGACGCCCAGCGGCGGATCGTGGAGGAAGTGATGGGCGACTTCGAAAGCGGCCGCCCCGACACCTACCTGCTCCACGGCATCACCGGAAGCGGCAAGACGGAGGTCTATATGCAGCTGGTCTCCGAGATGGTGGAGCGGGGTAGGCAGGCCATCGTGCTGATACCGGAGATCGCCCTGACCTACCAGACATTGCTGCGCTTCTACAACAGATTCGGCGACAGGGTCAGCATCCTGAATTCCAACCTGTCCCCCGGAGAAAAATACGATCAGTGCGAACGGGCCAGGAACGGGGAGATCGACGTGATCATCGGACCCCGTTCCGCGCTGTTCGTGCCCTTCCGGAACATCGGCCTGATCATCATGGACGAGGAGCACGAGGGCAGCTACAAGAGCGAGGCCTCCCCCAAATACCACGCCAGGGAGACGGCCATCCAGGTGGCCAGGCTCCACGGGGCCAGCGTGCTCCTAGGCTCCGCCACGCCCTCCCTGGAGTCCTACTACCGGGCCGAGACCGGGGAATACAAGCTTTTCACCCTGAAAGAGCGCCTGACAGGGGGACAGCTCCCGAAAGTCCACACCATAGACCTGCGCAGGGAGCTGAAGGAGGGCAACCGCTCCATCTTCAGCCGCAAGCTCCAGGAGCTTTTGGCGGACAGGCTCTCGAAACAGGAGCAGAGCATCCTGTTCCTGAACCGGCGGGGCTACGCGGGCTTCGTGTCCTGCAGGTCCTGCGGCCATGTGATGAAATGCCCCCACTGCGATGTGTCCCTGTCGGAGCACAGCGGGGGGCGGGGTGGGCAGGGGACATTGATGTGCCATTACTGTGGCTATCAGGAGCCGAAACCGAAGGTCTGCCCCAAATGCGGCTCTCCCTACATCAGCGGCTTCAAGGCGGGCACCCAGCAGATAGAGGAAAAGCTGAAAGAGATGTTCCCCGGGGTGCGCACCCTGCGCATGGACGGGGACACCACCCGGACGAAGGACAGCTATGAGCGGATCCTGTCCGCTTTCATGGGGGGCGAGGCGGATGTGCTGATCGGCACACAGATGATCGTGAAGGGCCATGATTTCCCCAGGGTGACGCTGGTGGGGGTGCTGGCGGCAGACCTGTCCTTAAGCGTGGGGAACTATCGGGCCGGGGAGAAGACCTTCCAGCTGCTGACCCAGGCGGTGGGCCGTGCGGGGCGGGGAGAGCTTGCCGGGGAGGCGGTGATCCAGACCTACCAGCCGGACCATTACGCCGTAATCCATGCGGCGGCCCAGAACTACGGGGGCTTTTATAAGGAAGAGATCATCTACCGGGAGATGATGGGATATCCCCCTGCGGCCCATATGCTGGCGGTACAGATATTCGCCAGGGTCCAGGATCGGGGACAAGCACTGGCAGACAGCCTAGCGTCCGTGACAAGACGCAATTTCGCCAATCTGCCAGGGCCGGACGCCGGAGGGAGCCCTTCGGGAGCCTGCGGGGAGAGGCAGGGGCTGCAGATCGTCGGCCCTGCGCCCGCGTCCATCGGCAGAATTAATGATATTTTTAGATTTGTCTTCTATGTGAAATGCGCAAAATATGATAAACTGGTACAGATAAAGGATTTGCTGGAAGAGGAAATGCAAAAACGCCAGTCCGCGGATGAACTGGTGCAATTTGATTTCAATCCCATGAATACAATGTAAAGGAACAATCGGAGGGGACAGTGAAATGGCAATCAGGAACATACGGGAGATGGGAGAAGAGGTTCTCTCAAAGAAATGCAAGCTGGTGACGGAGATGACGCCCCGCACCAAGGAACTCATCGAGGATATGCTGGACACCATGTATGAATCCAACGGCGTGGGCCTGGCGGCGCCTCAGGTGGGGGTGCTGAAGCGCATCGTGGTGATAGATGTCACAGGGGAGGATCCTTACATCTTCATCAACCCCAGGATTGTGGAGAGCAGCGGCGAGCAGACGGGGATGGAGGCCTGCTTAAGCGTGCCGGGCAAGACGGGACAGGTCACCAGGCCCAATTATGTCAAGGCCGTGGCCCTGGACGTGAACATGCGGGAGTTCGAGGTGGAGGGAACGGAGCTCCTGGCCCGGGCCATCTGCCATGAGCTGGATCACCTGGAGGGGCATCTGTACGTGGAGAAGGTGGAAGGGCCGCTCCAGGATGCGGTGGAAGAGGACGACGAGGAGTAAAGCGTGGGAGGAAGTTCCAGGCCTGCAGGGTACAAGGGCTGGCGGAGGAACGGATTCGCCCTGCTTAGGCCCTCGCGGGGAAGAAGGTCCGGAGGGAGAGCGCTTTTGCGGGTTGCCGGAGACAGGAAGGCTGACAGGAGGTGCCGGGATGAAGATTGTTTTTATGGGGACGCCGGATTACGCGGCGGTGGCTTTAAGGGCCCTGATCGGGGCGGGGCATGAAGTGACGGCGGTGGTGACCCAGCCGGATAAGCCAAAAGGGCGGAGCAAGGAGCTGGTGCCATCGCCGGTGAAGGCCTGCGCCCTGGAGAATGGCATTCCGGTGCTGCAGCCCAGGCGCATCAAGCGGCGGGAGGCCATAGAGGAACTTCGCGGATATCCGGCTGATGTGTATGTCGTGGCGGCTTTCGGGCAGATTCTCTCCCAGGAGATCCTGGACATCCCGCCTTACGGCAGCCTGAACATCCATGCCTCCCTGCTTCCCAGATACAGAGGGGCCTCCCCCATCCAGCATGTCATCATGGACGGGGAGGAGCGGACGGGCATCACCATCATGCAGATGGACGCGGGGATAGACACGGGGGATATCCTTTATCAGCGGGAGATCGGGATTTCTCCCAAGGACAATTATGAGACCCTCCACGACAAGCTGGCCCTGCTTGGGGGCCAGGCCATCGTGGAGGCCTTAGGGCTTCTGGAACAGGGGAAACTGGAGCCTGTAAAGCAGGACGATGCCTTGAGCTGCTATGCGCCGCTGATCGGGAAGGAGATGGGAGAGATCGACTTTTCCGGAGAGGCCCTGGCCATAGACCGCCATATCCGGGGCATGACCCCCTGGCCCAGCGCCTATACCGGCTATCAGGGAAAGCAGCTGAAGATATGGCGGGCGGAGCCTGTAGAGGCGGAGGATGTCCATGGCCATGTCCCCGGCGAGATCATACGGACGGAGAAGGACTGCGTGACCGTGGCCACGGGACAGGGGGTGCTGCGGATTTATGAGCTGCAGCTTGCGGGGAAGAAGCGGATGTTGGCCCATGACTTTCTGCTTGGCGTGAAGATGAAACCCGGGGAAATATTGGGATAGCGTAAAAAAATGTGCGGAAGGATGCATGGACGGATCCGGGCCGCTCTGTGAGGGCATTCTTCCGGAATTGGTTGTTGTATGTGCCGCCATGGCAGTAGGGCGGGAAAGGAGCGTTACGGTATGTTTATTTGGGACTCTACGTATCTTTTGGTGATCATCGGCATGCTGTTGTGCATGGGGGCCAGCGCCATGGTGAACAGCGCCATGAACAGGTACAGCAAGGTGCGCAATGCCAGGGGCATGACGGGGGCGGAGGCGGCCCGGCAGATCTTGAACAACGAGGGGCTGTACAATGTACAGATTGAGTGCCTGCCCTCGGACAGCGGAGACCATTACGATCCCCGCACCAACACCGTGCGGCTGTCCGCCGGCAACTACAATCACGCCTCCGTGACCGCGGTGGGGGTGGCGGCCCATGAGTGCGGCCATGCCATCCAGCACGCCAAGGGCTATGTGCCGATCAATATCAGGTCCGCTCTGGTGCCTGTGGTGAATATCGCGAGCCGTCTGGGGATGCCGCTGATCTTCCTGGGCGTGATCCTGAGCTGGAACCAGACATTGATCCAGATCGGCATCTGGGCTTTCGCCACGGCGGTGCTGTTCCAGCTGGTGACCCTGCCGGTGGAGTTCAACGCCTCCGCCAGGGCGGTGGCGAAGGTGGAGCAGTACGGGCTTTTGACCACCGAGGAGACCAAGGGCTGTAGGAAGGTGCTCACCGCGGCGGCCATGACCTATGTGGCGGCCACGGCTTCCGCCGGATTGCAGCTTCTGCGTTTGGTGCTGCTGTTCGGGGGCAATAATAGAAGGAGAGACTGACAGTGGGCGTAAATACGCGGGAGATTGTGCTGGATATGCTGCTGGCCCTGGAGCGGGAGGAGGACTATTCCCACAGGCTGATCAAGGCAGTGTTGGACAAATATGATTACCTGGAGGGCCGGGAGAAGGCTTTCATCAAGCGGGTCACGGAGGGGACGCTGGAGCGGGGGCTGGAGCTGGATCATTATCTGAACCATTTCTCCAGCCTGCCCGTGGGCAAGATGCGTCCCCTGATCCGCTGCCTGATGCGCATGAGCGCCTACCAGCTTCTCTATATGGATGCCGTGCCGGACAGCGCCGTGTGCGACGAGGCCTGCAAGCTGGCCGCCAAGCGGGGCTTTGGGCGGCTGAAGGGCTTCGTCAACGGGGTGCTGCGCACCATTTCCAGGAACAAGGAAAACCTCCCCCTGCCGGACGAAAGGAAGTCCCCCATCCTGCATGATTCCGTCAGGTATTCCATGCCAGAGTGGCTGGTGGAGCTGTGGCGGCAGGAGTACGGCCCGGAGACCGCAAGGACGATCCTCCGGGGGCTGATGGCCATACGCCCGGTGTCCCTGCGCTTCCGGCTTGACACGTCGGAGGAGGAGCGGGAGAGGCTCTGCGGCCTGATGCGGGAGCAGGGCATGAGGGTGGAGCGCAGCCCTTACCTGCCCTATGTGTACCTGGTGGAGCATGCGGAGGGGACGGAAGCGCTGCCGGGATTCCGTGAAGGGATGTGCACTATACAGGATGTGAGCTCCGCGCTGGCAGTGGAGGCGGCGGGAATCGGCCAGGGGGACTTCGTCATCGATGTCTGCGCCGCGCCGGGGGGAAAGAGCATATTGGCATCCGAGAAAGCGGTTCATGGCAGGGTGCTGGCCAGAGACCTGTCCGGGGAGAAGCTGGAGCGGATAACGGAGAATGTCAGCCGCATGAAGGCCGGGAACGTGGAGGCGCAGGTTTTCGACGCCACATCCACGGACCAGGCGCTTCTGGGGAAGGCCGATGTGGTATTGTTGGACGTGCCCTGCTCCGGGCTGGGGGTCATGGGCAAGAAGCGGGACATCAAATACCGGGTAAAGCCGGAGGGAATGGAGAGCCTGCAGACGCTACAGAGGCAGATCGTAACGGCCAGCGCCGGGTACGTGAAGCCTGGCGGGACGCTTGTGTACAGTACCTGTACCATCCACAGCGGCGAGAACCAGGACATGGTGCGGTTCATCGCCAGGGAGTTAGGCTTTGAACCGGTATCCCTGGAGGGCGCGCTTCCGGAGAGCGTCCTTGGGGGGAAGCTGCAGATAGCGGCACAGATGGAAGAGAGCGGCATAGCGCCCGCAGTGGCCCTGACGGAGGCGGAGGAGGCGGCATGCATACAGTTGCTGCCGGGCTTTGCGGAGGCGGACGGCTTCTTTATAGCCAGGTTCCGCAGAAAGCCGGAGGCCGGACAGCCGTGAAGGCCCGCAATCCGTACAGGAGGAATATCCGCTCGGAGCGGCCCAGGGACCCAGGAAACAGTTTCGGTTTTCAGAAAAGAAAAAGGACAAAAGAATGGATAAAGGAATCAGTAAAAGAATCGATATCAAATCGCTGACATTGCCTGAGCTTACGGCAGAGATGACCTCCATGGGGGAGAAGGCCTTCCGGGCCAGGCAGCTGTACGAGTGGATGCATGTGAAGCTGGCCAGGGACTTCGAGGGCATGACCAACCTGTCCAAGGCCCTGCGGGAGGAGTGCAGACAGCGCTTCACCTACACGGCCCTGCAGACAGTGCGGGTGCTGGAGTCCAAAATCGACGGCACGAAGAAATTCCTGTTCGAGCTGTCGGACGGGAACCTGGTGGAGAGCGTCTGGATGCGGTATAAGCATGGCAACAGCGTCTGCATCTCCTCCCAGGTGGGCTGCAGGATGGGCTGCGCTTTCTGCGCTTCGGGCATAGAGGGCCTGGAGCGCAACCTCACTCCCGGGGAGATGCTGGACCAGGTCTACGCCATCACGCTGGCCACGGGAGAGCGGGTGAGCAACGTGGTGGTCATGGGCACGGGGGAGCCTTTGGACAATTACAATAATTTATTGACGTTCATCCGGATGCTCACGGATGAGGACGGGCTCCACATCAGCCAGAGGAACGTGACGGTGTCCACCTGCGGCCTGGTGCCCCAGATGAAGCTCCTGGCCCGGGAGAAGCTGCAGATCACACTGGCATTGTCCCTCCATGCCACCACGGACGAGAAGCGGCAGACATTGATGCCCGTGGCGAAGCGGTATTCCATCGAAGAGCTCATGGAGGCCTGCGCCTACTATTTTCAGGAGACAGGCAGGCGGATTACCCTGGAGTACAGCCTGGTCAGGGGCGTGAACGATTCGGAGCGGGACGCGGAGCGGCTCTGCCGCCTTGCGAGGCCCCTGCGCTGCCATATCAACCTGATTCCGATGAATCCTGTGAAGGAGCGGGAGTTCTCCCGGCCGGATGCCGACAGGATCAGGGCGTTTCAAAATATACTTGAAAAAAATAAAATTAATGGTAGTATAAGAAGGGAAATGGGCCGGGACATTGAGGGGGCCTGCGGGCAATTGCGCCGCAGACATATGTCCAGGCTTTAGACGGTATACCCGGCAGGGCGGGGAGAGAAGCGCCCCTGCCGGGAGAATGGGATATTGGAGGAAATAAGGCGTGCTAAAGACATTTTCCGTTACGAATATCGGCAGAAAGAGGAAAATGAATCAGGATTACGTGTATTCGTCGGAGCAGTCGGTGGGACATCTGCCCAATCTGTTCCTGGTGGCGGACGGCATGGGGGGACATAACGCGGGGGAATACGCGTCCAAGGTCACGGTGGAGACGATCGTGGAATGCGTGGCGGATTCCGCCCAGACGGATGCGCTGCGCTGTTTTGACGAGGCGATTCAGGCGGCCAATGCGCGGATTCGCAGACTGGCGGCGGCATCCTATCTGCTTGCGGGCATGGGGACCACGGTGGTGGCGGCAAGCTGTGAGGGGAACCGCCTGTCCGTGGCCAATGTGGGGGACAGTAGGCTGTATGTGGTGAGCCCCCAGGGAATCAGGCAGATCACCAGGGACCACTCCTGGGTGGAGGAGATGGTGCTGCGGGGCGGCATCGGCAGGGAGGAGGCCAGGAACCATCCTGACAAGAATATCATTACGAGAGCGGTAGGCGCGGAGGATACGGTGAAAGCGGACTTTTTTTCCGTGCGCCTGGAAGAGGGGGACATGGTGCTGATGTGCACCGACGGGCTGACCAATATGCTGGAGGACAGAGAGATACGGATGATCATGAACGGGGCCCGGGACATTGTGGAAAAGGCACAGGAGCTGGTGGAGGCCGCCAATGAGAACGGCGGCAAGGACAACATCAGCGTTATTTTGATTGAACCTTCCCTGCGCGATTGAATGGAAGAGAGGCATTCCTTGCATAGATTGGAGAACGTATATGGTTAAGATTGGAATGATGATAGGCGACAGGTACGAGGTGCTGGAGAAGATCGGCACCGGCGGCATGTCGGATGTATATAAAGCAAAATGCCATAAGCTGAACCGCTTCGTGGCGGTCAAGGTGCTGAAGCAGGAATTCAGTGAGAACGCAAATTTTGTATCGAAATTCCGGACAGAGGCCCAGGCCGCCGCCGGGCTGATGCATCCCAATATCGTGAACGTGTACGATGTGGGCGAGGAGAATGGCATCTATTATATCGTCATGGAGCTTGTGGAGGGCATCACCCTCAAGAAATATATCGAGAAAAAGGCCAGGCTGTCCTTCAAGGAGGCGGTGAGCATCGCCATACAGGTCAGCATGGGAATCGAGGCTGCCCACAACAATCATATCATCCACAGGGACATCAAGCCCCAGAACATCATCATTTCCAAGGACGGAAAGGTAAAGGTGACGGATTTCGGCATCGCCAAGGCCGCCACCAGCAACACCATCACCTCCAATGTGATGGGCTCCGTCCACTATACGTCGCCTGAGCAGGCCAGAGGCGGCTACAGCGATGAGAAGAGCGACATCTACTCCTTAGGGATTACCATATTCGAAATGCTCACCGGCCGCGTGCCTTTCAACGGGGAGACCACGGTGGCCATCGCCATCAAGCATATCCAGGAGGAGCTGCCATCGCCCAAGGAATTCATTCCGGAGATTCCCACCAGCGTGGAGGGCATCGTGATGAAATGCTGCCAGAAATCTCCGGATCGCAGATACCAGAGCATGCCGGAGCTGATCGCGGACCTGAAGCAGTCGCTGATGAACCCGGAGGAGGTCATCGTGCCGAATGACCCGGACATGGAGGCCGGCACCCGGCCGATCACGGACAGCGAGCGGGCCCAGATTAAACGGCGCACGGCCTATCACGACCGCTATGAGTATGAAGAGCGGGAGGAGCCCATGCGCCTGCGGACAGAGGCGGAACCCGTATATGAGTATGAGGAGGAGCCGGAGGACGAGGACGACTATGACTACAACCCCAAGATGGAGAAGGTGACTACCTTCCTGGCGCTGCTGGCAGGCGTGGTCATCTGCGTGATCGTGGTGGTCCTGGCCCTGAAGGTCTTCGGAGAGCGGGATGACGGAAAAGAGCCTGAAAAGCCGATCATCGCATCGGAAGAGGAGGAGAGCCCTACGCCGTCCCCCGGGAAGAAGTACGTGAAGATGCCCGAGGTGAGGAACCGGAGCGTGGAAGACGTGAGGAACGAGCTGAAGGGGCTGGAACTGGAATCCGAGGTGGAGTATGAGGAATCGGACGATGTGGAGATGGGGAAGGTGATCAGCGCGGATGTGGAGGCCGGTACAGAAATCGAGGCCGGGACCACGGTCAAGCTGGTAGCCAGCGCCGGCGCACAGGGGGTGGAGGTGCCCTCGGTGACAGGCGGTTCCTATGAGGACGCCAAGCTGAAGCTGGCGGCGGAGGGATTCACCGTGACGAGAGAGGAGGCATTCTCCAATGAGGTGGAGGAGGGGCTGATCATCTCCCAGGTGCCCGCCGCCCAGACCAAGGTGGCGAAGGGGTCGAATGTCACTGTCATCGTCAGCCAGGGCAAGGAGAAAATCCGCGTGCCTGACCTGATAGGCCGTTTGGAGGCGGAAGGCAGGGCGGAGGCCCAGGAGGCCGGGCTTGAGATCGGGAATGTAATCTATGAGAGCAGCAATGAGGTGGGCGGAGGAGAGATATTCTACCAGAGCTATTCCAAGGGATCCTACGTGGAGCCGGGGACGGCCCTGGACATCAAGGTGAGCTCCGGGCCCAAGGCCGCCACCTATAAATGCAATGCCAGCATCCTGGCCCCCTCCGTGGAGGAAGCGCCGGACTATGTGGCGGGGACGGAGGTCGCCATCACGCTGGTGACGGATGACGGCAATGTGCTTTTGGAGACAAAGACGGCCAGCTTCCCCCAGGCGGCGAACTATTACGGGCTGACCGCTTCGGGAGGCACTATCACCATGACCTATACCGTGACCATAGAGGGGGCGACCACCACGGATCCTGAGACGGGCGAGACCATTCAGGAGCCCGGCACCACAGAGGAGAGGAGCTTTACCAGAAGAATCGAGTTTGTCGAGGAGTAGCGGGGGGCTGGCTTTGAGGGGAAGAATCATCAAGGGAATCGCGGGATTCTACTATGTGCACTGCGGCGACAGGATATATGAGTGCAAGGCGAAAGGGGTGTTCCGCAAGGACAACCGCAAGCCGCTGGTGGGAGACTGGGTGGAGATGGACGTGCTGGACGAAGGGGAAGCGCTTGGGAACATCAGCGCGCTGCTGCCCAGGGACAGCGAGCTGATACGGCCCGCCGTGGCCAATGTGGATCAGGCCCTGGTAATCTTCGCCATCGCAAAGCCCCGGCCCAACTTCAACCTCCTGGACCGCTTCCTGGTCATGATGGGACAGCAGGGAATCCGCAGCATCGTCTGCTTCAACAAGCTGGACATGGACCAGGAGGGGCTTGGGAGGGAGTACCGGGAGCTCTACGGCGGCTGCGGCTACCGGACGCTGACAGTCAGCGCCAGGCTGGGCTGCGGCATCGAAGCGCTCAAGGAGATGCTGGCAGGGCATACCACGGCGGTGGCCGGGCCCAGCGGGGTGGGGAAATCCTCCATCATCAACTGCCTACAGTCTGGCACTGTCATGGAGACAGGAGAGATCAGCGCGAAGATAGAGCGGGGAAAGCATACCACCAGGCATTCCGAGCTGATCGCCATCGGGGAGGGCTCCTATATCCTGGACACGCCCGGCTTCAGCTCCCTGGGGCTCTTCGACCTGGAGAAGGAGCGGCTGGCAGGCTTCTACCCGGAATTCGCGGCTCATGAGAGATACTGCCGCTTCGGCGGCTGTGCCCATATCGGGGAGAAGGACTGCGGGGTGAAGTCCGCGGTGGAAGAAGGGGCCGTCAGTAGGATGCGGTACGAGAATTACCGTCTTCTGTATGAGGAGCTGAAGGGCATGGAGAGGAAAAAGGTGAAGCGCCTGTGAAAGCAATCGGGCTTCTTCAATGTGCTGAGGGTGAAGTAACGACCAGGACAGCGATAACATCAATCGCTTTACCAGTCTGGCAGATTTAAAGAAATATGCAGACACATTATGAACCACAGGACAGCCATTTGAAACGGGAGTGTAGCATCAAGACAAGTCGCCTATGGGCACCACAGAAAACACGCAAAGCACATTGACGATTGAATAAAGGCTTTACACCTAGGGGATGGATTGCTATAATAGTTGTAGATACTAATCAACAACAGTTTCCAGAAAGCAGGTGATTATATGACCGAAAAAGAGATTATCCAAAAGAACATTGAAGAATTTTCCAGATTGCAGACATATATGTTAGCGACTGAAAAGGACTCAAATGGATACAAGCTTATGAAAGATCGCTATATAGAATTGAAAGTCATCTTAAATTCTTTTGGCATCAATCTTTCAGAAATCGACAAAATCAAGGAATGAGTCCTACAACTGAATAGCAGCACGAAACAAAGGTGTAAAGTCTTATCAAGTCATCAAGATGATTCAGGGCTTTGCACCTTTTGCGGTGTTGGGATACATAAGAAGCAAGGACGGCTGCCCAATTTTGGAAACCAGCCGAATGGCAGAGCGGTCACGTCCATTATAAATATGAGAAAATTCATTTTGATTATTCCAAAATGAAAAGCAGTATGGTATAATATCAGCCTGTACCAAACTCTTTTCACCAGGCCATAGTGTGAAAGACCTTTCCCGCTTCGGGCGTGAATACATTGATTCCGGCAGGTACATTGAGCGGCTGTTCCCCGCACTGGGGGTTCGCTTTATTGCCATCAATGACAACTACGACAGTCTGAACGGGAAAGAGCAGGCGGATGAAATCATTATCCCTTTCAAGAATTTAATCAACGTGTGGTACAGGCAATATGATGCAGACCCGGAGAGAAAAATGGCAGTCTCGTTTGCTTAGGAACCATGCGGGGCAGGACTTTTTAAGCATGGCCCGGCGCAGAAGGAGGATGGGATGGGAAAAAGGTGCGGCTTGCTCTGGGGAATCAGTATAACGGCGTTTCTGCTGACCGGCTGCGGTGACGGGGCACAAAATGAGGTGCGCGACGAGCTGGCCGGGGGAAAAGATATCAAAGCGGTGACCTTGCAGAGTGAGGACAGCGGGGCAGGGATTCCCGGTGAGGACGGCCGGGACGAAAGCACGGACGCAGAGCGCATAGCGGAAATCTGCCGTGACATTTATGCCCAGGCGGCCCAGTCTGGCACTCTGGGAAGTATAGAGACTATAGGGCGCATGGTGGATAGGCTTGGTGAAAACGGCTACGCTGCCGCCTCCGGCGATAACCAGGTGGACATGGCGGGGGCGGAGCAGGTACTGGAGTTCGTCAGGGCGGTGGAGGAGAAGGAAAGCGGGAAGCTCACGATTGTGGTAGCCATGGAGATGGGCTTCCGGAAATTCGATTTGGAGACCAAGGGCGGCGACGTAGCTGTGGTCAGAAGTTATTACCAATACGATCGGGAGGGAATCCTGCAGGAGAGAGGCACGGTGAGCTACCCGGCGGACTTTTGGGAATATACCCCGGAGGGCTATCTGATTTTTGCGGGAAAGAGCCTGTTGCCGGAGAACTTTGTGATGACTTTCAGCGCTACAGAGGAGCATACGGCCCTGCGCGTGCTGCCCCTGGAGGAAAGCTGCAGGGAGCTGAACAGGAAATATCTGCTGCCGGTAGGCTATGAGCGGAACAATATGTTCCTCTGTAGCTGGAGCGGGGAGGAGTATGGGGACCTGGACTTTTACGATGCGTTCGACAGGTTCTATCCCATCCTGCGGGGCCGGCCCCACCCCTATGGGGCGGAGGGGAGTCCCGGGGAGGAAAGTGCCTATTGGATACCCGAGGACGAATTTGAGTCTGTCATCACGGCATTTTTCGACATAGACCCGGAAACCCTGCGCCGGAAGACGGAATACAGCCCGGAACAGGCGGCATATAAGTACCGGCCCCGGGGCTTTCATGAGGCGGAGTATCCGGACATCCCCTATCCGGAGGTGGTAGGCTGCAGGGAGAACGGGGACGGAACCATTACGCTTACCGTCAACGCGGTATATCCCCATGACGATACGTCCAGGGCATTCACCCATGAAACGGTGATACGCCCGCTGGATGGGGAGCGCTTTCATTATGTATCCAACAGGATGCTTTCAGAGGAAGGGGAGTACGACGCCTGGTGGCACAGCGACAGGCCGTCAGGGGAAGCAGGGCCCGAGGATGGACGGCGCGGGAGGTGAAA
This sequence comes from uncultured Acetatifactor sp., assembly GCF_948601915.1. Classification (NCBI taxonomy): domain Bacteria; kingdom Bacillati; phylum Bacillota; class Clostridia; order Lachnospirales; family Lachnospiraceae; genus Acetatifactor; species uncultured Acetatifactor sp. Next base: position 15,738 of record NZ_CAPDXS010000027.1, read on the forward strand.
TGGCAGGCCCAAGCTTTGGACAGCGCTTAAGACGGCGAAAGAGGTCCGGGCGGAAGAGAGCGTTCCTCCAGTCCTATCGCAATAAGCGTGTGCAGGATTCTGCGCACCCGCAGATGCTCAGCGTTCTCCCGGGTGGGATGGACGCGGTTGAGCAGCAGCACCGTCCACAGGCCGCTTCCGGGGTCAACGAAGATGTGCGGGCCGGTGAAGCCATTGTGGCCGAAGCCCGACTGAGGGAAGAACCGGCCGGAGCAGCTATGCCACCCGCCCGCCAACTGGAAGCCCAGCCCGCGGTTCTCCTCCAGCCCCGGCGTATGATTCTGTATGGATACATCGAAAATACGGTGCGGAAGATACGTTTTTCCGTCTAATACGCCGTGTCCGGCCAGCATCCGGGCAAAGCGTATGGAATCGTTCAGATTGGAGAACACGCCTGCATTGCCCGAAACACCGTTCAGGAAACGGGCATTCTCATCGTGCACCTGTCCGATCAGCCACTCCCCTGTCAGCGGATTTCGTTCCGTGTAGGCCGTGTTTGCGGAATAATCCGTTCCGGCATCCAGCGGATGATACCCTGTGCGCGTCATGCCCAAAGGACTGAAGACTTCCTCCCGGGCCAGCACATCCAGGGTCTTGCCGCTGATCCTCTCCAGCATTTTCCCCAACAGGATAAATCCCATACAGCTATAGACCACCCGGGTGCCGGGAGCGTGCTCCAGGGGCACGGAGAGCAGATAGGGAACCGTCAGGTCGGGAGTGGGGATTTTCTCATACAAAGGGATATGGGCCGGGTAGCCGCTTGTATGGGTCAGCAGGTGGAACAGGGAAATCTCCTTTTTGTCCTCGGGAACCGCATCCTGGCCGAAATATCTGGGCAGCATGTCCGCCAGATCCAGGATTCCCTCCGCGATGAAGCGCAGGGCGATCATGGAGGTGGAGAGGATCTTGCTCACCGAGGCCATGTCGTAGAGGGTGTCCTCCCTGACAGGAATGCCCTCCGGCGTGACGGAGGTGGCTCCGAAGGTCTCTTTCACGCAGACCGTATCCCCGATGCCTATGCCCAAAGCGGCGGAGGGCAGCCGACGGCTCTCCACAGTGTCTTTTATCAGTCTGACTGCTTTCTCAAAAGGTGCCATATTCCTGACTGCTCCTTTGCCTATTCTCGTAGAAGATTCGTTTGGCAACGTAGATTCCCATGGGACTGAAATCATTATAGCAAAGGCGGAAGGGGCGGTCAATCGTCAGTTTCCGCCCTGTCGCGGGATGTCTGAAATATTTTGTAAGGTTTCGGTTTCCGCGGAGTCTTATAAGCGAAAGGAGGTGGTAAGGTGACGGAGTTCGAGCAAATATACCGGACCTATTTTGAAGATGTATATCTGTATATCCGCAGGCTATCCGGCAACGAGGCTATAGCAGAGGAGATTACCAGCGAAGCGTTCTTCAAAGCCATGCGCTCCATCGGCGGGTTCCGCGGGGACTGCGACATTCGGGTGTGGCTTTGCCAAATCGCGAAGAACTGCTATTACACCTATCTGAAAAAGTCCAGGCATACGGAAAACGTCGACGATGTAGAGCTGCCGGAATCCCCGCCGGGTGAAAGCGCCACCGAAGAGCAGTGCATCAGACGGGAGGCTGCGGAACATGCCGCAGGGAATATGAACAGGCCAAAGAGCCCGGGCGGGCGGAAGAGAAGACGGATGCCGCTCCGCTGCTGAAGCTCAGGAAAAAGATGGCGGCGAAGAAAATACAGACGGTTCTATTGACCGCCGTGTTCGTGGCGGCGCTGCTGGTATCGGCCTTTGCGGTGCTGGACGCGCCAATCTACCTTCCCTATTCGGAGGGGCTGGTTGCGGCTGAGCCTGTGGGAGACGGCGGTCTGCGCATCACCTTTGGCGAGGAGGTGACCGAGTGCGACTACACCATCTACCCGGATCCCGAGGGCGGGAGCTTCTACTACTGCGATGTCCAGGCCTGGACTTCCCTTTGGGACAGGTGGCTTTCAGACCGCAGCGGGAAACTGTCCTGCATGGTTTCTCCCAGTGAGCCTTACCCGGTCAAGGCGGTGTATGTTCCAAATGACGGGAGCGAGACGGTGTGCTTTTACGGGGACACGGATTATGAGGGCAGTATTGTCCTGCCGAGATTGTCGCTGGGGTATTATCTCTTCCTTGCGGCGGCGGCCCTGGCGGGGACGGCGGTGGTGTGGCTTCTGACGAAAAAGAACGCAGGGCTTCGCGTCTGGGTAGAACGCGTCGGCCTGTACCCGGCGGCGTACATCGTCAGCCACTGCATCGTGTCAGGCTTCGGTACGACATCGTACTCGCTGCCCCGGGACTTTTTCCTGATTGTCTTCCTATCGCTCCTGCTGTACGGCGGCCTGTTATTGGCATACGGCATATGGCGGTTGAGGCAGGAAATGAAGGAAATCAATCAATAAGCCTACCCCTCTATATCCGGTCGTCCTTATAGACCACATCAGAAAGCGGAACCTTGTATTTCTGCTTATACTGGTACATTTTCGTGTCGGTAGCGCTGATATATGCGGTCAGGGGGGCGGAGGGGCGGGCCGGGATTAAAGTGGCAGCGTAGCTGAAGCACTTGGGATGTCCGCTGCTTTTGTCGGCCAACAGCCGCTGGCGGAGCTCCTCCAGCAGCCGTTCCTGTTCCTCCGGGGCGCACCCGGTCCGGAGAAGGAAGAACTCATCCCCGCCCACACGGCACACTTCGCCGCCCAGGGCCTGCAGCGCTCTGGAGACCTCGATCAGATAGCTGTCGCCCGCTTCATGCCCGAAAGTGTCGTTGCAGTATTTCAGATAGTCCACATCGATGAAGGAGAGGGTGAAGGCTGTGCCCTCCTCCATCCACTGCTCCATCTTCTCCATGGCGTAGCGCCGGTTCATTAAGTCGGTCAGGGGATCCACATAGGCAAAGCGGTAGATCATTTTCTGCCGCCGCTGCCGCTCCGTCTCGTCGATCACGATATGGACAATCGCCTGTCTCCTGGCATTGTGGGAATCCTCCGCGTCCGAACGCAGCCAGGGGATGAGGAAGGACTCCACCTGGAAGAAGATGTCCGTGTCATCGCAGTCCCCAAGGGCCATATCCCATCTCAGGGAATTCCGGCCCTGCTTCGGGAGCCCTTCGTCCCCGGCAGACGGCCCCTGGGGCAGAAGGGGCTCTTCCGTGGAATGCCCGTCTTCCATGGAATGCCCGTCTTCCATTTTCTGGCTCTTCTGGTGATAATCCAGCTGCTGCTGGATTTCCGGCTGCTTCTCCAGCAGCATCCGGGTCAACTGTGCGGCAGTCTGGGCATGGGCTTTCTGGAACCAGCGGGCAGGCTGATTGGCGTGCACCTCCTGACAGGTATCCGCGGAATAGACGAAGATCATGTTGTGGGTATAGTCGGTGAGGGCATTTACCAGCGCCAGGTTGCTGCGCAGCTCCTGATTGCTCTGCTCCAGGGACCAGCTGATCTCATCCATAGCCTGGATATTATCCATCAGGACCTGATTCTCCAGCTCTAACGTCTCGAATTTCTGCTGCAGCTGATTCGTCAGGTCCTGAACCGTTTCAGCCAGAAGGGCCGCTTTCTCCCCCAGCTCCCGGAAATCAGGCGCCAGGTCCTCCAGGCGGAGCGCGGCTGTATCGGGCTGTTCGAGGACATCCTGTAAATAGTTGGTTAAGAGCTTCAGAGAATCTTCCATTTCATCACTCCTGTGGACCGGCTTTGTCTGCTTGTTTTATCCATTATATAGTAATTGCGTCCAAAAGGAAAGCGTTTTCTTCCGCGGTGTATTCTTTTCCGGGAAAATCCTGAAAATATGGAAAAATCTCTAAATCGAGTTGCAGAAAATTCCGGGAGAGGGTATAATCAAGGTGCTTTACTTATCATATGCAGGACAAGGGAAAAGGCATGGGCGATTTCCCCGGATTCCAACGAAAGAGGGATGAACATGAGCGAAAGTATCACAAAGGAACTGCTGGAGCAGTTCGAGAAAAAGTGCAGCGCTGACGCGGCCTGCCAGGTGGCTAAGAACGCCGTCACGGAGAACGGCCTGAAGGCATCGGCGAAGAACGGGGAGGCCCAGCGCACCACGCGCCAGAGCTTTTCCGTGAAGCTGAAGCAGGGCGCTGTCACCAACCAGAAGTCCAGCGGCCGCTGCTGGATGTTCGCGGCGCTGAACACCTTCCGGTTCGAGATCATCAAGAAGCTGAACCTGGAGAATTTCGAGCTCTCCCAGAGCTACCTGTTTTTCTATGACAAGCTGGAGAAGGCGAACTTTTTCCTGGAGAGTATCCTGGAGACTCTGGACGAGCCCACGGGCGGCCGGCTGATCGCATGGCTCCTGTCCTCGCCCATGAACGACGGGGGACAGTGGGACATGCTCTGCGGCCTGGTGGACAAGTACGGCGTGGTGCCCAAGTATGCCATGCCCGAGTCCAAGTCTTCCTCCGCATCCGGGGAGATGGACAGCGTGCTCACCGTGAAGCTGCGGGAGGATGCCTGCCGTCTGCGCAGCGCCTATGCGGCAGGGGCGAAGCGTGAGGAGCTGGCGGCCAGAAAGGAGGAGATGCTGGGAGAGATATACCGTATCCTGTGCATCTGCCTGGGCGAGCCACCCAAGGCCTTCGATTTCGAGGTGGAGGACAAGGACGGCAAGTTCATCAGGGAGTGCGGCCTGACCCCCAAGGCATTCTATGAGAAATATGTGGGACTGAACCTGAATGATTACATAAGCATAATCAATGCGCCTACCGCGGACAAGCCCTACCACAGGAGCTACAGCGTGAAGTTCCTGGGCAGCGTGAAGGAGGGCCGTCCGGTGCGCTATCTGAACCTGGAGATTGAGGAACTGAAGAAGGCGGCCATCGCCCAGATGAAGGACGGCGTTCCCGTGTGGTTCGGCTGCGATGTAGGGAAGTGCTCCACCAGGGAGGGCGGCGTCATGGATCCCAAGGTCTTCAAGCTGGAGGAGCTTCTGGGAGTGAAATTCGGCATGGACAAGGCCGAGAGGCTGGACTACGGCGAGAGCCTGATGACCCACGCCATGGTGTTCCAGGGCGTGAACCTGGACGACGAGGGCAGGCCCAACCGCTGGCGCGTGGAGAACAGCTGGGGCGAAGAGGCCGGCGAGAAGGGCTACTATGTCATGAGCGACGACTGGTTCGATGAGTATATGTACCAGATCGTGGTGGACAAGAAATATCTGTCGGAGGAGCTGCTGGCGGAGTACGAGGCGGAGCCGATCATGCTGGAGCCCTGGGATCCCATGGGGTCGCTGGCTGTGGTGAGAGGCTGAGTTTTCCATAGGGGGCGCGCCTGTCGGCGCGCTTTCCTGTCTGCGTAGGGCTGAGGATTGGCTGTCTGCGCTTATTGCGGCAATGACTGTCAGCGGGCCCGGCTGCTTGTGGGGCGTGCAATCGAGAGGGAGGTTTGGCATGGAAGTGAGGTTTCAGGCAGAGGAGATGAAAATGATGAAGACAGTGCGGGAGATATTCGTGATGACAGCGGCTACGCTGATAATCGCGGCGGCGGTTTTCTTCTTTCTGATACCCAGCCATGCGGCGGTCAGCTCCGTGTCCGGCCTGGCGATCGTACTGTCGAATTTCGTCCCGCTGTCGGTATCGGCCATCACCATGGTCTTAAATGTGGTCCTGCTGATAGCCGGATTCCTGCTGTGCGGGCATGAGTTCGGCTTCAAGACAGTATATACCTCCATCCTCCTCCCTGTCTTTATCGGGCTGTTCGAGATCGCTTTCCCGGAGAACACATCGATTTCCGGGGATGCCCTGCTGGACGTGGCCTGCTATATCTTCACCGTGAGCATCGGGCTGAGCATCCTGTTCAACATGAACGCGTCCTCCGGAGGCCTGGACATCGTGGCGAAGATTCTGAACAGGTATCTGCACATGGATCTGGGCAGGGCCATGAGCATGAGCGGGATGCTGGTAGCGCTGAGCTCCGCTTTCGTGTACGACAAGAAGACGGTGGTGCTGAGCGTCCTGGGGACCTATCTCAACGGGATGGTGCTGGATCATTTCATCTTCGGGCAGAACATGAAGCGGCGGGTCTGCATCATCTCGAAGGACAAGGAAGAAGAAATCCGCCACTGGATCGTGCACACGCTGAAGAGCGGGGCCACGATCTATCAGGCGAAGGGGGCATACGAGGGTACGGTCCGGGATGAAATCATAACCATTGTGGACAAAAACGAGTACCAGAAGCTGATGCAGTATATCAGCCGGGAGGATCCGACGGCATTCATAACGGTGTACAATGTAAGCGATATGCGCTATATTCCCAAGAGCCGGCCCGGCGGAGGGAAGGATTGAATGGGGAGAACGTAAGTTCTGCCTACGGCTGTCTACTGAGGATTAGAGATAAAAAAGAGCGGAATCCTTTATTTTACAGGATTCCGCTACAAATTAAAGAAGCGATAGACGGGACTCGAACCCGCGATTTCCACCTTGGCAAGGTGGCGCTCTACCAACTGAGCCACTATCGCATCAACACTTCCGTTGCCTTGGAACATTGTTCCCTCACAACAAAAATGATTATAGCATGGGTTGAACCGGCTGTCAACCTTTTTTGGAAAAAAATTGCAATTTTTACAAAAGGGTTTTGAAAGTTATTTTGAAATAAGCTTTCCCCGCAGCCAGCCCGAAAACCGTTTCTCAATCAGATCCCAACTGACAAGGGCCAGGCCCGTGCTGACGGCAAAGGCCACGGCGACGCCCAGGAACGCGCGGAGGCTGGGAGCGGAGAAGTCGAACACCAGCCGGTCCAGCAGCATCACAGGGTAATAGTGCATCAGATAGAGGGAGAAGCTGATGTCGCCCAGCCGCACGAGAGGGGCAGGCGCTGTCTTCCGGAACAGGCCCGCGGTAAAGGCGCACAGCACGATCAGGAGCGCAGGAAGCCCCCAGAGCAGCGGCCTGAGAAAGCCCAGGACATTGATGGAGCTTTTCGTCACCATGAGCCCCGCGAATAGCACGGGAGGCAGGATGAGGGCCGGTACACGGCAGAATCCCGGCAGTTTCCCGGCCTGATGCCCTCTGTACAGGCCCCAGCATACATAGTAGCAGAGAATGCCGAACAGGAACTCCAGCATCACGGGATTGCCGTAGAAAGCCAGGAATACGGGGGGAGAGGGCATCGCCTGGGCAGCCGCGATGATGCCCAGCAGGAACAGGCCGCAGAGCAGCCCCCGGAACCTGTGGCTGATGCGCATGGCTATCATGAACAATATGTAGAAAAATATTTCACAGTTCACCGTCCATCCAATCCGCATGAGAGGCTGCACCGCCCCTGCGCCGATGTCAAAGGGGAGGAAGAGGAGGCTTTTCAGGAGATAGACGGGATTCGCCCGGGTCTGCTCGAACATGCCCGGGAAGAGCAGCAGGAGCAGGAAGGTGCCCGCTGTCATCAGGTAGTACAGGGGGAGGATACGGATCAGCCTTTTTCGCAGGAAATGCCTGCCTCCGCCGTGGGTGGAGAACATGATCATGAAGCCGCTGATGCAGAAAAAGATGTCCACGCCGAAAGCGCCGCAGTTCAGGAAGCGGATGTGCTCCAGCACGATGAAGAGCGCCGTGACGCCCCGCAGCGCCTGGATGCTGTCAAAATGTGTCTGATGAAAATCCGGTAGCTGAGCTTTCATGAAATCCCTCGTCCTTTCCTGGCAGATATGTCCCACCCATTGTAGCACATTGCGTGGGGCGGGGCAATGGGAGACATCTTAAGATTTTCTCCACTTTTTCCTTGCGCCGGATGGAATATCATAATAAAATGGAAATATATCCGCAGCGACTTTAAAAAGGAGGTGCATTTTATGAAGCTGATTTTTGTAGGCGCGGCCCATGAGGTGACCGGAAGCTGCCATTACCTGGAGGCGGGCGGCAAGCATATCCTGGTGGACTGCGGCATGGAGCAGGGCGTGAACGCGTTCGAGAACGTGCCCCTTCCGGTGGACGAAGGGCTGATCGACTACGTGCTGCTGACCCACGCCCATATCGACCACACGGGCCTGCTGCCCCTTCTGTACGCCAAGGGCTTCAGAGGGCAGGTGTATGCCACGGACGCCACGGCGGATCTGTGCAGCATCATGCTCCGCGACTGTGCCCACATCCAGATGATGGAGGCGGAGTGGAAGAACCGCAAGGCCAAGAGAACGGAGAGCCTGGCCTCTGTGGAGCCCCTGTACACCATGGAGGACGCGGAGGGGATCATCAAGCGGATCGTCCCCTGCCACTATGACACGGAAGTGAGGATCTGCGATGAGCTGACCGTCCGCTTTTCCGATATCGGCCATCTGCTGGGCTCCGCCAGCATCGAGGTATGGCTGACGGAGAGGGGCCACAGGAAGAAAATCGTGTTCTCCGGGGACATCGGCAACAAGAACGATCCCCTGCTGCACAATCCCATCCCCACCAAAGAGGCGGATTATGTGGTCATGGAGTCCACCTACGGCGACAGGCTCCACGGGACCGAGCGCCCGGACTATGTACATGAGCTGGCGGCTATCCTGAAGGAGACCTTCGACCGGGGCGGCAATGTGGTCATCCCTTCCTTTGCCGTGGGGCGCACCCAGGAGCTGCTGTATTTCCTGCGCAGGATCAAGGTGGAGCGCCTGGTGAAGGGGCATGAGGACTTCCCGGTGTATGTGGACAGCCCCCTTGCCGTGGAGGCCACGGAAATCTTCCAGGAGAACCGCATGGAATGTTTTGCCGGGGAGGCCCTGGAGCTGGTAAAGGAGGGCATCAACCCCATCTCGTTCGCCGGGCTGAAGCTGTCCATCACCAGCGACGAGTCAAGGGAGATCAACTTCATCGACACGCCCAAGGTCATCATCTCCGCCTCCGGCATGTGCGAGGCCGGGCGCATCCGGCATCACCTCAAGCACAATCTGTGGAGGCCTGAGTGCACCATCCTGTTCGTGGGATACCAGGCGGTGGGCACCCTGGGCCGCATGATCGTGGACGGCGTGGACGAGGTGAAGCTATTCGGCGAGTCCATACAGGTGCGCGCGGAGATAAAGAAGCTGGTGGGCATGAGCGGCCACGCAGACAAGAACGGCCTGATCGAATGGGTGTGCGGCTTCCAGGAGAAGCCCAGGAAGATATTCGTGGTGCACGGCGAGGACAGCGTGTGCGCGGGCTTCGCGGAATGCCTGAAGATGGAATACGGACAGCGCACCTATGCGCCCTACAGCGGGACGGTGTTCGACCTGCTCTCGGGAAAGCTGGAATACGAGGCGGAGCCTGTGCCGGTGAAGAAGAAGGCAAAGGGCGCATTGTCCACGGTCTATGCGAGGCTGCTGGCCGCTGCCCAGAGGCTGCTTAACATGGTGAAGCGGATTGACGGCATGCCGAATAAGGATATGGGGAAATTCGCAGACCAGATCAATTCGCTTTGCGACAAGTGGGAAGCGTGAGAAGAAGTTCTAGGGCGCCAAAGGACGCCGCCCAAGAACTTCTAGGCTCGTGCGCGAACAAGTTCGCTTTGCGAGCCGGTCTCACGCGGAAGAATGCCCGGAGGGCGGGCATTCTTCCCGGTTTGTGGCAGGGTTTTGTACAGAATAGTGATTAACTTTGTTCGGGAAAGCGTATGAGTTTTGGGGGGAGATGGATGAATATTATTGCGGCGGTGGACAGGAACTGGGGCATCGGGTATAGGGGGAGGCTGTTGGTGAGCATTCCTAATGACCAGAGGCATTTCAGGGAGGAGACTATTGGGAAGGTGGTGGTGCTGGGGCGCAGGACGCTGCAGACATTTCCACAGGGGATGCCCCTGCAGGGCAGGAGGAATATCATCCTCTCCAGGGATAAGGGCTATCAGGTCAAGGGGGCCACGGTGCTGCATTCCTTGGAGGAGCTGCTGCGGGAGGTGGAGAAGTATCCGCCGGAGGAGGTCTACTGCATCGGGGGGGAGAGCGTCTATGAGGAGCTTTTGCCCTACTGCGACACGGCCCATATCACGAAGATAGACCAGGCTTACGAGGCGGACGCCCATTTCCCGAATCTGGACAGGGATCCGGAATGGGAGGTCACCGCCGACAGCGATGAGCTGACTTATTTCGACATTGCCTATACCTTCTTGAAGTATGAGAGAAAGAAATAGGATAAGATTGCCCTTCCGTGTTCCTGAAAAATGGCTGTTGTAAAGACAGTAAGCGTATGAAAATATAATATTTTATAGTTGACATTCTGGGTTTTGCGGAATATAATTTCAATACAACTGAATAGACAGTTCGGCCCGATTTACTCGAGCGTACCATCCTGTCGTTAAACAAAACTAGGGAACCCGATTTTATTGAATCCTGCGTTTTGCGGGATTTTTTTTGCTTTTTTATCCGGCTGAACTGTGATTGGAGGAAAATGTATGAAAGTACTGGTGTTGTCAAGCGGCGGCATTGACTCGACAGTCTGCCTGGCGCTTGCCGTAGAGAAGTATGGCTGTGAGAATGTGCTGAGCCTGTCTGTTTCTTATGGGCAGAAGCACAGCAATGAACTGAAAGCGGCGCGGAGGATTGCGCAGCATTATCATGTGCGGCATAAGGAACTGGATATGGGGATGATATTTGCGGGTTCAGACTGTACATTACTGGAGGGAAGGGGAGAGATTCCCAAGGGCACATATGCATCCCAGCTCCAGGAGAGTACCGGAAAACCGGTTTCTACCTATGTTCCGTTCCGGAACGGGCTGTTTCTGGCGGCAGCGGCGTCTGTTGCGCTGGCGGATGGATGTGAGAAGATCTATTATGGGGCGCATGCGGATGACAGCGCGGGAAACGCGTACCCGGATACTTCAGAAGCATTCCATGAAGCAATCAGCCGGGCAGTGTATGAAGGGAGCGGAAAGCAGTTGGAAATCGAGGCTCCATTTCTGCACAGCCATAAGGCAGATGTCGTCCGGACGGGGATGGGGCTTCAGGTGCCCTTTGCATTTACCTGGTCCTGTTACGAGGGCGGAGAAAAGCCGTGCGGAAAGTGCGCCACCTGTCTGGACAGAAGGAAAGCGTTTGAACTAAACGAAACTCAGGATCCGGCGGAATATGAGGAGGAGAAGAAATGACAAATTCTGTTTTGTTTATATTTTCAATTGTTTTTTATCTTTTTGCGGTGGTGATTGCCTACAAAATGTTCGGAAAGACAGGGCTGTATGTGTTTACGGCGATTTCAGCGATTCTTGCCAATATACAGGTGTGTAAAAATGTGGATATTTTCGGGCTTTCGACCACTGCGGGGAATACGCTTTATGCGGCAAGTTTTCTGGTGACGGATATCCTGTCTGAAAAGTATGGAAAGAAAGCGGCGCAGAAAGCAGTCTACATCGGTCTGTTTACAACCGTTGTTTTCCTGGTGGGAACACAGGGGCTGATCAGGTTTGTCCCGAACGCAAACGATATCATGAATGAGCCGATCACGATGCTGTTCGGTTTTGTGCCGAGGGTGGTTTTAGGAAGCACCCTGGGATATATCTGCTCACAGACGATAGATGTTACGCTTTATCATTTCATCTGGAAAAAGACAGGCGACAATGAAAGAAAGTTATGGCTTCGGAACTGTGGTTCGACTCTGACTTCCCAGGCTGTGGATACGCTGGTGTTTACGTTTGCCGCTTTCTGGGGTGTGTATGACACGGAGGTGTTTGTGAGTATTCTGCTTACAACGTATCTGTTCAAGGCGATTGTGGCTTTCTGCGATACGCCTTTCGTATATCTGGCAAGAAAGCTTAAAGTGAAGGAGGAACATTAAATGTCTGAGTTACATGCACTTGGAAAACAGACAAAATACCAAACGGATTATGCGCCGGAGGTACTTGAAAGTTTTGATAATAAACATATGGACAATGACTATTTCGTGAAATTCAATTGTCCAGAGTTTACCTCTCTCTGTCCGATTACGGGACAGCCGGATTTTGCGACGATTTACATATCTTATGTCCCGGATAGAAAAATGGTTGAGAGCAAATCCCTGAAACTGTATCTCTTTTCTTACAGAAATCATGGAGATTTTCATGAGGACTGCTGCAATAAGATTATGAAAGATCTGATAAATCTTATGGAACCGAAGTATATTGAAGTCTGGGGGAAATTCCTTCCAAGAGGAGGGATTTCGATTGATCCGTACTGTAATTACGGAAAGAAAGGGACAAAATGGGAGGAGATGGCTTTTGACCGTCTCGCCCATCATGACATGTATCCCGAAAAAGTAGATAACCGATAACGGATTTGGATGCCCCGTAGTCTTACGGGGCATCTGGCGTATCCGAAAATTTGATTCGACATTGCCTATACCTTCTTGAAGTATGAGACAAAGAAATCGGATAAGAAATAGGGCAAAAAATATTGACTTTTGGCCGGAAAAGTATAATAATTATGTAAAATAAAATTTATGGATAAAATAATGGTATAACCAATGGAAGGAAGGGAGAGGCAAGTGGAAAAGAAGAACATCGACTGGGGCAACATAGGCTTCGGGTATATGCAGACGGAGAAGCGGTATGTCTCTTATTATAAGAACGGCGCATGGGATCAGGGCGGCCTGACGGAGGATGCGAACATCGTCCTGAACGAGTGCGCGTGTGTCCTGCAGTATGCCCAGACCATATTTGAGGGCCTGAAGGCTTATACCACGGAGGACGGGCGCATCGTGGCGTTCCGGCCCGACCTGAACGCGGAGCGCATGATGGATTCCGCGAGGCGGCTGGAGATGCCGGCGTTCCCGGGGGAGCGGTTCATCGACGCTGTGGACAAGGCAGTGGCGGCCAATGCGGCCTATGTGCCGCCCTATGGCAGCGGGGCGACCCTTTACATCCGCCCCTATATGTTCGGCTCCAATTCCGTCATCGGCGTGAAGCCTGCGGATGAATATCAGTTCCGTATCTTCTGCACGCCTGTGGGGCCTTATTTCAAGGGCGGCGCAAAGCCCCTGACCATCTGCGTCAGCGATTTTGACCGGGCGGCGCCCCATGGGACAGGCCATATCAAGGCCGGCCTCAACTATGCCATGAGCCTGCATGCGATCGTGACGGCCCACAAGAACGGCTATGACGAGAACATGTATCTGGATCCCGGCACCCGCACCAAGGTGGAGGAGACCGGCGGGGCCAATTTCCTCTTCGTGACGAAAGACGGCAAGATCGTTACGCCCAAGTCGGAGAGCATCCTGCCCTCAATCACCCGCCGCTCCCTTGTCCATGTGGCAAAGGAGTACCTGGGGCTGGAGGCTGAGGAGCGGGAGGTGTACTTGGACGAGCTGAAGGACTTCGCGGAGTGCGGCCTGTGCGGCACGGCGGCGGTGATTTCCCCGGTGGGCAAGGTAGTGGATCATGGCAGGGAGATCTGCTTCCCCAGCGGCATGGCGGAGATGGGGCCTGTGACCAGGAAGCTCTATGATACCCTCACCGGTATCCAGATGGGCAGGATAGAGGCTCCCAAGGGATGGATCCACGTAATCGAATAAGGGATTGACGACAGAGACGGCCCATGCTCCACAGGAGCTCTTCCGCCAGGGGGAGCTTGTATGGGGCATGGGCAGATTTATTCCCGCGGGCAATGAGCCAAGCGGCCGTGCTTGCACAATGCCGCGAGGGTCAAATACCAAAGTGTCCGAAGGACACGTTCTGCTCTGCAGCGTTGCAAGCTTGATTATGGCGGTCGGCAGTTCGGAGGATTGGACGGATAGGGATGATGGAGAATGGATGTGAGGAATAGATGCCTGACAGGAAATGGCCCAAAAGGACGGCAGGGGCTGCGCCAAGGCTTATGCAGGCGGGTCGCTGCGCTGTTTTTCTGCGGTTTTTTGGCGATTGCGGCATTGTCTTCCTGCGGGGATGAAAACGGCGCAAAGGTGGTGTTCACCACCGGCATGGGCCAGGATGAGGTGTTCCGCATCGGCAGCGGGGTCTGTACCGTGCCGGAGATGATGGTGTATCTCACCAATACCCAGAACCAGTATGAGAGCGTCTATGGCCAGGAGGTGTGGAACATTTCCGTGGGGGGCGTGACCATGGAGGAGAATGTGAAGGATACGGTGCTGGCCAAGCTGGCCCAGATCAAGACCATGTACCTTTTGGCCCAGGACAGGGGGGTAGCCCTGGACGAGGCGGAGGCCGGCCGGGTGCAGCAGGCTGCTGCGGAGTATTTCGGATCCCTGAGCCGGCGGGAGGCGGAGCTCATGGGAGTGGAGGAGAAGACCATAGAGAAGCTCTATGAGGAGTACGCTCTGGCGGACAAGGTATATCGCTATATCATACAGGACGTGAATCCGGAAATCAGCGACGACGAGGCCCGCACCATCACGGTGCAGCATATCCTGCTGCGCACGTCCACGGTGGACGGGGCGGGGAACAGGGTGGACTATTCCGAGGAGCGCAGGCAGGAGGCCTACAGGAGCGCCGCTGAAATCCGCAGACAGGCAGTGCAGGAGGAGCAGGATTTCGTGGATCTGGCCACCCGCTACAGCGAGGACGATGTCATCAGCTGCTCCTTCGGCAAGGGGGAGATGGACATCGCCTTTGAGGAGGCCGCCTTCGCCCTGGAGACCGGGGAGGTGAGCCAGGTGGTGGAGACGGAATCCGGCTATGAGATCATCAAATGCCTCAGCACCTTCGACAGGGAGCAGACGGACCTGAACAAGCTGCAGATCGTGGAGGAGCGGCGCAGGGAGGTCTTCGGGCAGGAGTACGACGCCTTTGTGGAGACACTGGCCCGTCAGCTGAATGAGAAGGTCTGGGAGGAAATCGCGCTGCTCCGTGACGAAGAGGTGGAGACCACGGGGTTCTTCGATGTCTATGCAAAGTATTTTCCGGATTGATGCCTACTACAGCAGGGGCGTTTCCATAGTTTAGAAAAATTTTAGAAAGTGGGAAATCCAGTGTTTTCGGGCTTTCACGGCATGTTATTAGCACTCGATTAAAATGAGTGCTAATTTTGTCTTGACTTTTGGACAAGTCCGTCTTAAACTAAGTCTCAGGATTTGCGTTTACTGTTTTTTCATAAAAAATGGAAGAAAGGGATGTTGTAACATGGCAGCGAAGAGCGGTAATTTATCAATCAACAGCGAGAACATTTTTCCGATTATCAAAAAGTGGCTGTATAACGACCACGACATCTTTTACAGGGAGCTGATCTCCAACGGCTGCGATGCCGTGACGAAGCTGAAAAAACTGGACATGATGGGCGAGTATACCCTGCCGGAGGGATATAAGGCGAGGATAGACGTCATCGTCAATCCGGAGAAGAAGACCCTGACCTTCACGGACAATGGTTTAGGGATGACCGCGGACGAGGTGGAGGAGTACATCAACCAGATTGCTTTCTCCGGCGCATCCGACTTCATAGAGAAATATAAGGATAAGAGCAACGCGGATCAGATCATCGGCCATTTCGGACTGGGCTTCTACTCCGCCTTCATGGTGGCGGATGAAGTGCATATCGACACCCTGTCCTATCAGGAGGGCGCCAAGGCTGTCCACTGGGAGTGCGACGGCGGTACGGAATTCTCCATGGAGGAGGGGGACAGGACTGAGGTGGGCACTACCATCACCCTGTTCCTCAACGAGGACTGCCTGGAGTTCTGCAACGAGTACAAGGCCCGGGAGGTGCTGAAGAAGTACTGCTCCTTCATGCCCACGGAGATCTACCTGTCCAAGGCGGACACCAAGGAGACCCAGATCATCAAGGAGGACGAGAAGCGTGAGGACGATGAAGTCCTGGAGGTGATCGAGCCCGAGAAGAAGGAGAAGAAAAAGAAGGAAAAGAAAGAGAAAAAGGAGGAGGCCGGGGAGGCGGAATCCGATGGCGAGGCAGAGGAAGAGGAGGAAGAGCCGGAAGAAGAGCCCGTCAAGCTGAAAATCAAAAAGCGCCCGGAGCTTTTGAACGAGACTACGCCTCTGTGGGCGAAGCGTGCCAACGACTGCACCAAGGAGGAGTACCTGGAGTTCTACCGCAAGGTGTTCCATGACTATAAGGAGCCCCTGTTCTGGATCCACCTGAACATGGACTATCCCTTCAACTTAAAGGGCATCCTGTACTTCCCGAAGATCAACATGGAGTACGAGTCCATCGAGGGGACGATTAAGCTGTACAACAACCAGGTCTTCATCGCCGACAATATCAAGGAGGTCATCCCGGAGTTCCTGATGCTGCTCAAAGGCGTCATCGACTGTCCCGACCTGCCCCTGAACGTGTCCAGGAGCGCATTGCAGAACGACGGCTTCGTGAAGAAGATTTCCGAGTACATCTCCAAGAAGGTGGCGGACAAGCTGTCCGGCATGTGCAAGACGGAGAAGGAGGAGTACGACAAATACTGGGACGACATCAGCCCCTTCATCAAGTTCGGCTGCCTGAAGGACGACAAGTTCTGCGAGAGGATGAACGACTACATCCTGTTCAAGAACCTGGAGGGCAAGTACCTGACCCTGCCGGAGTGCCTGGAGGTGAAGCCTACGGACACTGGGGACGGCGCAGCAGAGGGCGCGGACAAAGAGGCTGCTGACGGCGAAGCGGTGAAAGAGGCTGGCGGCGCGGTGGATGAGAACGGCGAGAAAGTGGAGGCCGAGGTGGTCACCGACGAGGATGACCAGGCGAAGGACGGCGAGGAGGCCGAGGAGAAGAAAGAGAAGACCATCTACTACGTCACAGACGAGCAGCAGCAGGGCCAGTATATCAAGATGTTCAGGGACAACGGCATGGATGCCGTCATCCTGACCCACAATATCGACCAGCCTTTCATCCAGCAGTTGGAGTCCAAGAATGAGGGCGTGAAGTTCCAGAGGATCGATGCGGACGTGACGGATGCATTGAAGTCCGAGACCGATGAAGAGGCCGCCAAGGAGCTGGAGGAAGAGGCAAAGGCTCTGGGAGAGATTATGAAGAAAGTCCTGGAGAATGATAAACTCGTAGTCAAGGTGGAGAAGCTGAAAGACGAGAAGATTTCCTCCGTATTGACCCTGTCCGAGGAGAGCAGGCGCATGCAGGACATGATGAAGATGTATTCCATGCCCGGTATGGACATGGGCGGCTTTGGCGGCGAGGGCGAGACGCTGATTCTCAATGCCAACCATCCGCTGGTGCAGTATGTGAATGCCAACCAGGAGGGCGAGAACGTGGGGATGATCTGCGAGCAGCTCTATGATTTGGCGAAGATCCAGCAGGCTCCGCTGTCTCCCGAGGCCATGACCAAGTTCATCGCCAGGAGCAATGAGATTATGATGGTGCTGGCGAAGTAAGGGCTGGGGCCGTTTATATCTGAAAATCAGAATAGGAAAAGAAAGTTGCTTTGTGTTTGAGAAGGGCATGCGCCGGTGAGTGCATGCCCTTTTGCTGTGTATCTATTTGTTGCTTAAAAAGTTGGTATTTATTCTTGACAAAATGCGTCTAATGGGTTAGACTTTTGGGTAGAGGGAAGTCTAATGCATTAGTCGTATCTCGAAAGGAGGAGGAAATGGAGACACCGAAAGTATTTGAGAGCGAGTACCGCTTCTGCCTGATTCTGTGGGAGAATGAGCCAATCAACAGCACGAAGCTGGCCAGGCTGTGCAATGAGAGGCTGGGTTGGAGCCGCACCACCACTTACACTGTCATCCGGCGGCTGTCCGACAGAGGGATAGTCAAAAATGAGAATGCGGTGGTCACGTCACTGGTCTCTAAGGATGAGGTGCAGGCCGCGGAGATCGACGAGTTGGTAGAGAAGACATTCCAGGGCTCCATGCCCGCTTTCATCGCCGCCTTTACTAGGCGCAGAAAGCTATCCGGAGAAGAGGTGGCTGAGATCCGCCGGATGCTGGACAGGTATGAGGACGGGGAAGACGTGGAAGGATAGGCGCTGCCAGGGGGGGAAGGGAGGATAAGGATGGAGCATATTTTCGTAGAGGTCCTGAACCGGAGCATTGCGGCGGGATGGGCGATACTGGCGGTGGCGGCGCTGCGTCTGTTGATTCGAAGAGCGCCTAAGTGGATAAGCTGCCTTTTGTGGGCGGTGGTGGCGGTGCGGCTGGTCTGCCCTTTTTCGCTGGAGAGCGTGTTCAGCCTGATTCCCAGCAAAGAGACGGTGCGCAGTGACGCGGCGGATCTGGATGGGAATTTTGTGGACAGCGGCATCCGGTTCCTGGACGATGCCGTGAATCCGGCACTGCGCAGGTCCTTTGGCTCCGCTGCCATACCGGAGACGGTGGAGGACGGTGATGCGGGCGCAGGCCCTGGCATAGGGAGGGAAGCGGGCGCAGACGCTTACCTGAGGACGGGCACAGGCGTGAATCCGGCGCAGCGCGTGCTTTCTATTACCGGAATCATATGGATTGTCGGCATGGGGATTTTGGCCCTGTATTCCCTTGCCTCTTATATCAGACTGTGGCGCAGGGTGCGGACTGCGGTGCGGCTGGAGGAAGCTGTATATGTGAGCGAATTCGCGGATACGCCTTTTATCCTGGGCATAACACGGCCCCGCATCTATCTGCCCTCCGGCATGCCGGAAGAGATGCGTGCCCCGGTGCTGGCCCATGAGCGTGCCCATCTAAGGCGGCTGGACAATCTGTGGAAGATGTGCGGGTATGCTCTGGTCTGCGTCTATTGGTTCCATCCGCTGGTCTGGGTGGCGTATTCCCTGCTCTGCAGGGACATAGAGATGGCCTGCGACGAGCGTGTCATCAAAGGGTATGATGCGCACAAGAGGAGGATGTACTCGGAGGCTCTGCTGGCGTGCAGTCTTGACAGGCGTGGGGGCTTCGGATATCCGTTGGCTTTCGGGGAAGTGGGGGTCAGGGAGAGGATCAAGTCCGTGATTCAGTATAAGAAGCCCAGGTTCTGGGTGGCCATGGCGGCAGCGGTGGCTTGTATCGCAGTGGCAGTGTGCTTTTTGACAAATCCGGTGGGTTCTGAGGACGGTTCCGGGGAGGGGCAGTCACTGGCCGCAGGAGCAGACAGCGCGACCGAAGCGGGCAGAGGAAATGGGTCGGAGAACAGGTATGCCGGGGCGAATGCAAGCGGGACGAACCGGGGGACAGTGCCGGACGGACAGGGCGGCGATGGTATGGACGGGCCTGGCGGAGCGGGGACAGGAGGAGACGAGGATAAGGCGTACAAGGGCGGAGCGGCTGGAGAGCCGGATGGTGCAGGCGGGACAGAAGTGACTTCCGTATCGGGGGATTCGGCGGAAGAGGGTCTGACGGAAATGGAAGCGGAGGAGAGGGCTTTGCGGGAGGCTTTGGTAAGCGAATGGGCCCAGGCCTTTGTGGAGCGGGACGGAAATGCCGTCCAGCGCCTGGCGACTGAGGGAGTGGCGGACGACCTGGAGTCGCGGGACATGCTCTCCGGGCCCCAGGGGCAGCGCAGCTTCGGCCTCTCCAGCCCATGGCCTGAGGATGCGGACAAAGATGCCGCGGTATATGAAATCGCTCCAGAGTACGCGAGTATCCTCTACTATGCAAGGACATCAGAACCCCACGTGACTGCCTGGAAGGAGCGGATCTTCTATAGAAAGCAGGATGGCGGTTATGTGGTGACCAGAGAGGAACTTACCTGGCTGGACGATATCTCCACTTTGAAAGAATATTCTGAGGCTTACGGATATTTCGGAATCGACGGTACTGCCATGGACTATGAGACCAATGGGCTGGGAGAGGCGCTGAACAGCAAAGCCCTGCTCAGCTCCGGCACAGACTATCAGGATCTCTTCCAGCCGGAGAGGGCTGCCAGGAGGCTGTTGAACCTGGATGCTTCCGAGGTAAAGCTGGAACGCATCTACGAGGAACCAGGCGAGATAAACTTCTATGTCTGGCTTCCGGGGGGAGAGGATTCCCCTATGCCCATTACCATGATGCAGCCCTATGGCCGGGAGGGAATCTGGATACCGAAGGACCGCAGGGTGGACGTGATAGCCAGGTTCAGGAGGACAGACTGGGACGAAATCCGTGACAGGAATATGATTCTTGTAAACGAGCCCGGACGCTGGAATCATGTGGTCTTGATCGCGGAGCTTCCGGAAGAGGGCATCAGGCTTTATGGCTATAATGACGTGGAGTGCTCCTACCAGGGCGTCGCTGTGGAGATTAACGAAGATGCGTTCTATTTCGATTGGGATTACACGACTGACCGACATCTCCTGCCGGAATGCTACTGGAACGGGGAGAAGAGGCAGCTCCAGGTGGCGCTGAACAGCTACGCGGGGCACAATGCCGCGGCCCAGGCACTGCATGTGCTGGAATATGACGACTATGGCGTCTTGTATGACAGCGACTGGCTGGAGCCGGAGGATATGCAGGAGATGCTGCAGAATAGGATTGGATTCTCCATAGACGAGGAGACAGGGCGATTGCGGCTGTTGGACAAGAGGGATCACACGGATCTGGGGACAGTGGACATCGGGGTGCATGAGGCGGAGGGCTTCGGATTGGAGCTTGGGATGTTCTCCAGCTTCTCTCTGGGAGAGGACATCAAGCTCCTGGTGGAGCCGGGATATTATCGGGAGGGCGCTAGCGGCGCCGAATATCCGGACGACATGCCGACGCTGGAGGTGGAGATTCTTCTGCGAGGGGGCAATGGGAATCGTCGGCTCGTTGATTTTGGAGAGATTCAGTGCATTCCCGGTGGGGATGGGACGCTTTCTAGGGAGAAGTAGGCACTGGGGGGCCCGGGAATCTAGTGCCCGCCAGAGGCGGGCATGGAGGTGTAAGTATGGAACAAATTTTTCTGGAGATTGTGAACAGGAGCATAACAGCCGGATGGGTGATCCTGGCGGTGGCGGCCCTGCGGCTGATGGTTCGGAAAGCGCCTAAATGGACGGTCTGCCTGCTATGGGCGCTGGTGGCGGTGCGGCTGGTCTGTCCTTTCTCGCTGGAGAGCGCATTCAGCCTGATTCCCAGCAGGGAGACGGTGCACGGCGGCGCAGGCGGTCTGGAGGGAAATTTTGTGGATAGCGGCATCCGGTTTCTGGACGATGCCGTGAATCCGGCGCTTCGCAATTCCTTTGATTCCGCTGCCATATCAGGCGCGGGGCTGAACGGGGCCGCGGGCGGGGACAGGGATACAGTTGCCGATACAGGCAGATATCCAGATGCCGATCCGATGGGACACGCCCTTTCTGCCGCGGGAATCCTATGGATTGCCGGTATGGGGATTTTGGCCCTGTATTCTCTGGCCGCCTATATCAGGCTGCGGCGCAGGGTGCGGACTGCGGTGCGCCTGGAGGGATCGGTATATGTGAGCGAGTTCGCGGACACGCCCTTTATCCTGGGCATAGCAAGGCCCCGCATCTATCTGCCGTCCGGCATGCCGGAGGAGATGCGCGCCCTGGTGCTGGCCCATGAACAGGCCCATCTAAGGCGGCTGGACAATCTGTGGAAGCTGGCTGGGTATCTCCTGGTCTGCGTCTACTGGTTCCACCCGCTGGTCTGGGTGGCGTATTCCCTCTTCTGCAGGGACATAGAGCTGGCTTGTGACGAAAGCGTCATAAAAGAGTATGATGCGCATGGCAGGAGGATGTATTCGGAGGCGCTGCTGGCGTGCAGCCTTGACAGGCGCGCGGCTTTCGGATACCCGCTGGCTTTCGGGGAAGTGGGGGTCAGGGAGAGAATCAAGACCGTGATTCATTATAAAAAGCCGGCATTCTGGGCAATAGTGGCGGCGGTTGCTGTCTGTATCGCGGCAGCGATATGCTTTCTGACGGATCCGGTGGGATCCGGGGAGGATTCAGGAGACGGGCTGTCGCTGGCTGCGGGAGCAGGCAAGGCTGCCGGAGCGGGGACAGGAGAGGGCGCTGCTGGCGGACTGGATGGAGAAGGTGGAGCTGCCCGCAGCGACGGCGAGATGACTGACGGCGAGGCATCCGACAGCGATGATGGGATGTCCGGCAGAGAGAGCCAGGCAGAAGGGAGCTCCTCTTCGGTGGATCCGATGGATATGGCAGGGGCGGACAGGGCTTTGCCGGAAGCTTTCGTGAACCAATGGGCCGAAGCTTTCGTCAACCGGGACGGCAATGCCATCGAATCCCTTGCATCCGAGGAGCTGGCAGGGGAGATGCTCCAGGGGCCGGAAGGACAGAGGGAGTTCGGCGTCTCCAGCCCGTGGCCCAGAGAGGTGGATCGGGACATCCGTGTGCTGAGCGTCGAGGAGGAGAAGGCGCAGGTATGCTATTATGCCTGGACATCGGATCCCCATGTGAGCGTCTGGAGGGAGGAAATCTCCTATGAGCTTCAGGAGGGGAGATATATGGCCACCGCCGAGTCGCTGACCTATCTGGATGACATCTCCACCAACGAAGCTTTCGGGATGGCCTATGACAGCTGCCCTATAGAGGGCAGCGCCATGGACTATGAGAGCAACGGGGCAGGCGAGGACCTCAATGCGAACGCGCTCCTGAGCTCGACTGAGGAGTACCGCGGCCTGTTTGAGCCGGAGGGCGCGGCGGTGGCGCTCCTGAACCTGTCCGATGACCCCTCCGAGGTAAGGCTGGAGCGCATCTATGAGGAGAGCGGTTCGGTGAATCTGGAGATTCTGTTTTTGAAGGACGAGGATGCCCTGCCCATTCCAATCACTATGGTACAGCCATATGGGGAGGAAGGAATCTGGATTCCGAAGGATTATGCCGTAGATGTGATAGCCAGGTTCCAGAGGATGGACTGGGACGAAATCAGGAGCAGGCATCTGTCTGTCACAAATGATCCCGGCATCTGGAGAGATGTAATCTGCATCGCGGAGATTCCGGAGGAAAGCATCAAAATCTATGGCTATAATGACGCGGAGCGGTCCGGCGAGGGAGTGGCTATAGAGATTGGCAGGGATGTAAATTATTTTGATTGGATTTATACTTCTGCCCAGTGCCGTCTGCCGGAATGCTATTGGAACCAGGCGGACGGGCAGCTCCAGGTGGCGCTGAATGTCTACACCGGTACCGGTGTCTTTGCCCAGGAGCTGCATGTCCTACAGTACGATGACGACAATGTCTTGCAGGACTACGCGCTGGAGCTGGACGAGATGCAGGAGAAGCTATACGAGAGGATTGGATATTACATAGGGGAGGACAAAAAGTCTCTGTGGCTGTTCGACAAGAGGAATCATAAGCAGCTGGGCAAGGTGGACATCAGCGAGAGTGGGGCAGAGAGCCTTGAGCTGGAGCTGGGCCTGATTTCCAGCTACTCTCTGGGAGAGGGCATCAAGCTCCTGGTGGAGCCGGGATATTGGGTGGAGGGCTCTGCCATTGCCGAATATCCGGAGGATATGCCGCAGCTGGAGGTGGAAGTGCTCCTGTCGGAGCGGGATGGGAAGATACAGCTTGCTTATTTCGGAGAGATCAAAGGGGATCCTGAATCGGTTGAGTTTATAGAATCTGTAGAATAACAGCCCTGGAAACCGGAGAGAAAGCATCGTATGTCTTAGTGTATTATAAAAAAGTTCGCCTAACTGGCATGTTAGGCGAACTTTTTTATTACTTCCTACATTTTATACCCAATGTGCGGGCAGTGCAAGTCTAAATTAATTTTTGTCAATATTTGCTAATTTCTCTTAGGTTTCCCATGTTTTTTCATATATTTCGCAGAGAAATTTTGGCTAAATTACTATATTTGGTACTTGGCCATCATTTTTGTGCCGCTTTTCAGAGGGAGGCGCGGGGGCTGAAAAAGGCCCAAAAAGTTCGCCTAACATGCCAGTAAGGCGAACTTTTTGGAGGACGGCAGGGGGGCGAAGGGCTGTCTGGGGACTTTTGAGATGTACGGGCAGAGGGGTGGAGCATTCTCCTGCGCATTCAGGAGGAGGCACGACAGTCCGGATGTCCTGCTTGGAAATGGCAGTAAGGGGATTTGGGGCGAAATGGCGGAGACGAGTGGGAACGGATATGACAGGAAGCCTGGACGGCTTCCCGGTGTCAAGTACTATGAGCGGATGCGGGAGCTGGGATGCTTCACTTTGCAGGATGTCACGGACATGGTGGGGGAGCGGTCGGCGGTGCCCTATCTTGTCAATGATTACCAGAGGAAGGGCTACATCGACCGGATACACCGGAACCTGTATACCGTGATGGATACGGAGCGGGAGGAGCCGATGCTGACCAAGTACCAGATTGGCAGCAGGCTGTTCCCGGATGCGTATCTATGCCTCCGCAGCGCTTTCGAGGCGTGGGGATATGCGCCACAGGCAGGAAACGAGGTGCTCGTGGCTACCGGGACGCGGTTCACGGACTTTCGGTATAATGGAGTGTTCTACCGGAGGGTCAACCCCAAAGCCGGGGCTGAAAAAGCATGGGTGGCAGGGGCTCTGGTGACAGGGCTGGAGCAGACAGTGGTGGACAGCCTCCATAGCTTTGAGGGGAGCAGAGGGCTGGAGGATGCGGTGGAGTGCATCGTGCGCCTGCCGCAGTTGGATGCGGACAAGCTGCTGGAGTGCCTGGCGAGGTATGGGAATGGGTATCTTTATCAGAAGTGCGGGTATGTGCTGGAGCAGCTACAGGAGTATGTGGGGCTGCCGGAGAGGTTCTTTCGGGAGTGCAGGGGGCATTGTGCTAGTACGGTGAGGTATATGGTGAAGGGGGCGGAAGGATTAATCTACCATAAGAGGTGGGGAATCTATGCACCGTATTTTAAGAAGGGGTGAGTATAGACCGCGGCGGTTTATAGGGTTTAGGTAGGAGGGGTTACAGAAAGAGTTCGGAGGAAGGGGAAAGGATGGCGGGCAAAAAGGTATGTTTTGCAGCTAAATCGTATCAACTAATATTATGAATCTTGCAAAAGTTGGTGGTTACTGGTAACAGGTACTGCGGATGTTGAGAAAGTAAAGAAGATAACCAAGACCATCGTCCCGCTGATGCAGAAAGGGGTGAGGCTGGTGGTTGGGTATATTGTGTTGTAAATTCTGAATTGACGGTTTTGCTAGAATCCTATGAAAGGACAGCAAGGAAGTATATGGCTGAGAAGAAAAAAATATTGTTCATAGTGGAAGCCATGGGTGGCGGTGTGTTCACGTATATAGTGGATTTAGCAAATGAATTGGTGAATGTCTTTGATATGTATATTGCTTATGCAGTCCGTAAACAGACACCAGCTGACTTTATGAATTATTTTGATAAAAGGATACACTTGATTGAGGTTAGGAACTTTAAGCGTGCGATAAGTTTGCCAAAGGATATAAGGGCATTCTTTGAAATTAGGGACATTTCAAAGAATGTGCAGCCAGATGTCATCCATCTGCATAGCAGTAAAGCTGGGGCTTTAGGACGGTGGGCTTTTAACGGGAAAAAGATACCGCTGTTCTATACTCCACATGGTTACAGTTACTTGATGCAGAACCACAGTATCGTTAAAAGAACAATTTATAAGATTGTTGAAACGATATGTGGCAGACGGAATTGTATTACTATAAGCTGTAGCGCAGGTGAACATCAGGAAAGTCAAAAATTTACCAGAAATGCAACGTATGTAGATAATGGTATTGATATAAATGAACTGCAGAAATTGATAGATTCTACTGTAATCAGTAAGGAGCGCCCCTCCATAGTGTTTACACTGGGAAGAATTTGCTACCAGAAGAATCCAGCACTGTTTAACCAGATTGCTTTGGCTATGCCGAACGAGAAGTTTCTCTGGATTGGAGATGGGGAATTAAGGAAGGAGTTGACTGCTCCGAATATTGAGGTTACAGGATGGACAGAAAGAGGTGAAGCTTTAAAGTATTTACTTCAAGGAGATGTATTCCTATTAACCTCGCTGTGGGAAGGATTGCCTATAGCATTGCTGGAATCCATGTATATGAAGAAGCCGTGTGTGGTCAGCAACGTGATTGGAAATCGTGATGTGATAAAAAATGGTGTCAATGGATTTGTCTGCGATGATGTTAGTGAATTCGTAGATGCCATCAAATCTGTCGATGCTCACAAGGAGTACATAGATAGGGCCTATAACGATGTGGTGGAGAAATATAATACGAGAGTAATGGCAGATAAATATAGTAAGATTTATATGAATATTATATCAGGGGAAATGGTGTAATGACAGGTTTAACCAACAAAATGAGTTGATGGGAATAGGCCTGAAAATGCCAATACAGATTGAGATGGACTTTATCCAAAACGATTTATTGTTGAGAATGAGATAGAAATGGTTGGAGGGGCTACCCTATAAAAATGAGTGGATATAGATGATGAACACAGAGGGCGGTATGAGGTAATTTGACCGCTGTGGATGATACGGGCTGGGTATTATCAAAGATTGTAAAAAAATGCGGGAAAAGCAATGTGCGGTTTGGTAAAGATGGCGGATGAGCTTAATCCAGGAGATTATACTCAAAAGTTGATGAACATTTATATGAGATGAGATTTTTATGGAAGAACAAAAAATTGCATTTATTACATCAGGGTATTTTCCCATTCCCCCAGTGATGGGCGGTGCAGTAGAAAACCTTGTGTATGCTCTTTTGAGGGAAAATGAAAATAACAGAGAGTTTAAATTTACAGTATTTAGCTCATTTGATGAAAGAGCCAGTATGTTGGCTGATACATTTGCTGAAACGGAATTTGTGTTCATAAAAACGCCAGAATTAATAAAAAGGATAGATGCATTCATTTATAGATTTGTGACGAACATATTAAAATGGACTAAGAATCTGTCTTATCGGTATATTATGCAGAGACTTTGGTATTCATTAAAGGTGGCATCTCATTTAAGAATAAATACATATGACAGAATTGTTATTGAAAATACGCCTACATCATTTCTTGCCTTGAAGTGGAAATCGCATTGGAAGAAATATAGGGATCGTACAGTTTACCATCTGCATAACGAAGTCGGAAGTACTTTTACTTGTAGGAAAATGATTTCTGATACTCCTGTGGTAATTGGCATCAGCCAATTTATACTTAATAGATTCATGGACAAATTTCCTTCTTTCAAAGGAGAAGCGAAGCTACTGAAGAATTGCATCGTATCTGAAAATCGCACGAACGAAGAGATGAAAGGTTTTTATCGGGATATCAGGAGCATATATGGGATTGGAGAACGAACATTTTTAGTGTTATATGTTGGAAGGCTATCTCCAGAAAAAGGTGTTCTGGAGTTGGTAGAAGCATATAAGAAATGTGATTTTGATGATGCCTGCCTTTTAATTGTTGGTGGTAGTTATTATTCATCTGATGTAAAAAGCAAATATGAAGATTTATTGCGAGGAGCTGCAAAAGGTGGGAAAGGAAAGGTCATTTTTACAGGATATGTCGACCATGAAGGTATAGATGCCTATTATCGTTCTGCGGATGTGGCAGTATTCCCGGCAATGTGGGAGGAACCGGCTGGACTAACTATTATTGAGGCCATGGGGAAGGCGATTCCAGTTATTACAACCGATGCAGGAGGTATACCGGAATATGTGGACGAGGAGAGTGCAGTGGTGATTCAAAGAACAGATTCTTTCATAGATGACATTGCATGCTCACTTGTTAAGGTAAAAACGAATCCAGACTGGGCAGGAACAATTGCAAGGAGAGGAAAAATTAAGGCTAGTGAGTACAGTACAGCCAACTACTATAAAAAATTTACTGAAATCATGAGGGAAAACTGATGCATGTATATTTGGTAACTATTATAAGTTCATTGATGTTGTTTTTCCTGTGCTCACCGAGGAGAAAGCGAAAAGATATTGCTGTGAGAAGCCATCTCAAAAAAAGGCTAACAATTCGACGGACAGCTATTGGAGTAGCGTTAGCTGCATTTCCTCCTATGATTGTAGCAGCAGTTAGATACAAGGTAGGAACAGACTATGTTGCGACTTATTATACAGGGTTTTACCGCATCCTTAATGGAAGCACAGTCGATGGGTTTGAATTTGGATATTATTGGTTTAACCGGCTCATTCAAGTGTTTACGGATAACGTTTTCGTTCTGTTTGCGATAACAGCAGTGATTTTTGTGGCGGTATCTTTTGCGGCAATTTACGAAGAATCATACAATGTACCTCTGAGCATCCTTTTGTTTTTTGTTACGCGTTACTATTTTGTTGGAATGAATATTGTAAGACAGTTCATTGCTGCCGCTATTCTTGTATATTCAATCAGATATGTGCTTCATCATGATTTGAAAAAATACATAGTGTGCATAATTCTTGCCTTTTCTATGCACTATACATCAATTATTTTTTTGCCAGTATATTTTCTGCCCAGATTAAGGATATCGGTAAAGCGGCTGATAACCATAATTATAGGAGAGCTAGCCTTTTTTTCTTTTGGAGTAGGCTGGTTTATTAGTTTTTTGCAGGACACAAAATATGGTCGTCTTATAGCAAGACATGATGTATGCGGAATTAAGTTTACTAT
>NZ_CAPDXS010000028.1:0-3799 GCF_948601915.1 uncultured Acetatifactor sp.
ATGGGGTTCGAAATGGCAGGCAGCTCCAGCGACATCGGGAGGAAACCGCTGTGGGAGCGCAGCGGCTTCCGGCGTTTTGTGGATGCCGCCACCAGGGGGGAGGCCGATATCCTGCTGGTAACCAGCCGCCGCTGCCTGACGCATTCGTCCATGCAGATGGCGCAGCTTAAGGCGCTGGCAGAGGGCTGCGGCCTGCAGGTGTATTCCCCGCTGACCGGGCCGATGGAACTGATATAGGCAGAAAAAAGGAGGCAGGCATGGACCAAAGGGAATTTGAACACTGGCAGGCGGTGACATCCGGCAGCCGGCACATGTGGGTGGAGGATGCGGTGACGCGGATGAACGGGCGCGGCTGCCTCTATTACAGCGGCGGGGAATCAGGGATCTATATGCGCATCACCCAGGACGGGATGCTGCAGGTCGGAAATTATGAGGGAGCCATCCCCCATATCGGGGAGGCGCTGTTCAGGCCGGGGGCGGAGAGAAAATGCGGCAGTTTCAGCGAGGCGTTCCAGCTTGCCTGTGAACTGGGCGGCAGGAAATTCCTGGCGGACATATTCTCCGGCAGCCAGGTCCCCCAGATGGCAGAAGCGGGAGGCATGGCACAGCCCATGCAGATGTGAGGAATGGAACCCCACAGGGCATGGAAAACAGGATCACAGACAGAAAGAAACATATTGGAAATCGGAAGGAGGCAGAGACATGGCGTGGATCATTGGAGCGGCAGCATTCATCATACTTTTTCTGGCAGCCATCTATGTGGTGGCCGGCATAGCGGTCAGCGTGGCAGGAAGCTACCAGACTGACTGAACCCCTTTTGTCGGTCCTGCCATATTTTGGGCAGACATGTTTGTTGGGTATGGATATGGATAACATCACGCCTACACGGTATACTGTGTATGGCGTCAGGGAAGGAGGCGGAAGCGGATGAAACGGTATACGGTGGAGACAGCGGCCGAGGGCACGACAAAGTATTTCTATATCATGGACGGGGAGACGCTGGACATCGCCCTGCTTCCGAGCAAGTATCTGAAACACAAGATAAAGGCAAACCTTTCCCCGAACACGGTAAAGAGGTACGCCTTTTCCATCTGCTGCTACCTGGAATACCTGGCGGAAAAGGGCCTGGACTTCCAGGCGGTCTGCGGTATGGGGTATGAGGAACAGAGCAGCCATTTCACACAGTTTCTATACTGGCTGAAAGAGGGATGCCACACAGAAAAAAAGAAAACAGGGGATGCCGACAATGGAACCTGCAACGCATACTTAAAGGATGTGTTCGGGTTCTATCTTTTTATGTCGGAATGCGGCTATGCGCCGAGCCTGCGGGTGCTTTCCTACAGCCAGATCACGGTGCCAAATGCGGCAGGCGTCAAGAGGACACTGCGGTGCAGGTCCTTCGGCGGCTACATGAAGGCGGAGGAACGGAATGTAAGGGCTGCAAGCGAGGAAGAAATCATCGCCACCCTGCAGGCATGCACCAACAGCAGGGACCAGCTGCTCCTCCTGCTGATCGCAGAAACAGGATTCCGCATCGGTGAGATACTGGGCGTGGATTACACCAGAGACATTGACTATGAGAAGCACACCATCGGAGTGTATTTCCGCGAGGACAACGAGAACGATGCCCGTGCAAAGAACGCGGAGTACCGGAAAGCCAAGATCAGCGAGGACGCCTTTGAATTCCTGATGGGCTACCTTGCAGAGTACCGGGAACTCCTGCAGCACCAGAGCTACCTGTTCATCAATGTCTCCGGCGATACCGCAGGGCAGCCCCTGAAAGTGGACAGCGTCTATGCCATGCTGGAGCGGGCGGCGGAAAAGACAGGCACGGAACTGACGCCACACATGCTGCGGAGGTATTTCGCAGTCACAAGATGGAATGCGGGCTGGCCGCTGGAACTGATCAGCCAGGCCCTTGGGCATAAGCACCTGGATACCACGATCAAATACCTGGGCATCCTGGATGACAAGCTGCTGGAGGCAAGCCGCGAGTTTTATGAGAAGCATTCCGTAAATTACGGCATCGGGAAGATGCCATAGGAAAGGGTGGTGGGCATGCCGGCATACCAATACCTGCAGGCGGTGCCGCAGGAGGACACAGGACAATTAAAGGAACAGCTGGAGAGGGAGCTTGCGGAATGCACAGAGATACTCCCCACGCACCGCAATAAACTCAGGGCATTCATGGAGGACAGGGGGATCTGGCACATCTGCGGGTTGGACTATCCGGCAAGGGCGGCATATGAGCAGTTCCTGAAAGGGCAGTTCCGCTCCATGGCATACCTGGCATACCTGAAGGCCATGGATCTGGTCAAGCTGCACTCCATCAAAGGGCAGGTGCGGGCAGTACGGGAAAGGGGAAGGCCCACGGCAGAATACGGAAACGGAATCCTGTTCCTGCCATACCACCCGGACCCGGAGATCGCAGAGCGGTTTATCAATGCCGTCAACAAGAACAGACTGGCATGGGATTTCGGGCAGAAAGCGCCGGAGAAGATGAAACGACAGATTTTTGCCAGCCTGCATTATGTCATTGGGATTTATAATGGGGACCAGCTGCAGGTCCATCTCCGCAGGCTGAAAGAACTGTACGGTTTCTGCATTAACAGGGAGATTGGCAGCATTGACGGGATTGAACTTGTGCAGGCAGAAGAATTTGAGGAAACCATGCAGGCATACGGTGAAAAAGGAGCGGCATACGGCATCATCGACTTATGCAGGAAGGCACTTTTTATGCAGGCCGCAGAAATATGCTGGGATGCGAATGTGTGGTACATGGAACGCCTGCACATACAGCCGGAACGCCTGAACCCTGCAAAACCGGTAAAGGCTATGTCGTTTCTGGAGGTTACGCACAAGGGAAACCGGGAACTGCTGAAGAAATACATGCGCTATGGAATAGGGGTCACGAACCTGTCGATCAGCGTCCTGCAGGTAGAGATGATATGGGTAAGGAACTTTCTTTCAGAGATAGGGCAGGCAGGGCGGGAAGATATCTGCAGGATCACAGGGAAGCAGATGGAGGAATATTTCCTGAAGCTGGCGGACAAAGGACTCCAGCCGAAATCCTATAATGCACAGGTTATGAGCATTCAGCATTTCTTCAACTTCCTGATTGCAAGAGGGTACATTGAGAGGGCGCCATTCTGCGTGGATTATTACCTGAAAAAAGTGGTGCCGAAACATAATGACAGGAGTGTGGATGCGGAGATATGGGCTGAAATACTGCGAAAACTCCCCGGTTTCCCAGAGGACATCCGGCTGATGTTCCTGCATCTGTGGGGGATCGGCCTGCGCATCAGCGAGGTCTGCACACTGAAAGGGAATGCCTATTACATACAGGGAAAGGATGCATGGGTACAGGTCTACCAGACGAAGATGCGGAGTTATAAGCGGATACCCATACCATACGCCCTGTACCGGCTGATGATGGTATACCTGAAAAAACATCAGGTAGGACCGGATGATTATGCGTTCCAAAGCAGCCAGGGTGAAGCCTACAGGAGCGCCACATTCCGGATGAAGATGCAGGAATGCTGTGAAAAAAACGGCATAAAAGGCGGGGAATACATTTTCAGGTCCCACGACTACCGCCACGGCATAGCCACCCTGTTTTATGACAGCGGGGTGTCCCTGCAGGGAGTGAGGGACTATCTGGGACATGTCTATGAGGAAATGACCCAGCAGTATGTAGACTACATGCCAAGGAAGATAGAAAAAGCAAGTGAAAAATATTTTAAGGAGCACGGCAGCCTTGCGGCCGGCCTGAAGATGAAGAAAGGAGGGAACGGCAGCG
>NZ_CAPDXS010000028.1:3809-4770 GCF_948601915.1 uncultured Acetatifactor sp.
GGATCAGCCTGAAAGAACTGGAAAGCTATAAAACGGTAACGGACATCCAGAGGAAGCGGATGGGAAAAGACCCTCACTATGACTTGGGCGGCATCCCGGCAGATAAGATGCGGGAAGAACTTACGGCATTCATCCTGCACAGGGCAGGGAGCGTGTCCCTGATGACTGTTTATGGGGAAAGACAGTTTTTCAAAAAAGTCTGCATTTTCCTGCAGAAACGCGCAAAGTGTGTGGAAAGCTTCTGCGACCGTGACACAGAAACATGGCTGCGGCAGTTTAAGGGATGGATGATGTCAGAGGGCATCCCGCAGACTTTTGAGAAACACGGGGTATACGGGAACGTGAGCACGGGCAGGAGCAGGCTCCTCTGTTATTTTATACAGATACTGGAATTCACAGGGCAAAGGGGCATGCAGGGGGATGAGACAGATAAGGATATATGGGAAATCGAGAATTTGGATATCCCGGTCAGGGCGAACCCCATAAAGAATTACAGGACAGTCAATTTCACCCAAATATCACAGCCTGGGATACGGGAGGAACTGAAAAAGGGCATATACCGGAACCTCCAGAAAGAAGCGATTGCCTGCGTACAGAAAGAGATGACGGCAATGCGCCGGTTGTCGGGATACCTGGCCGACAGGCAGAAAGAGGTGCAGTCCTGCAGGGATATCAGCAGGGAGGTTCTGGAGGAATACCTGACATATCTGAAAACGGAGGATATAGAAACCAAGAGTTTCCATGCGGACCTGAACAGGCTCAGGGCCATACTGGAAAGCATCGGAAAGGTGTGCGGCTATGCCAACCTGGAACTGCTGTTCCTGAACCGGGACATCCCGCCGGCCCGCCAGCCGGAATTCAAGGTATACTCCGACAGCGAACTGCAGAGGCTGAATGCCGGGATCGTGAAGCTGGATGAGCAGATCGCCAGGGCAATGGTCATACACCAGATGCTGGGCAC
>NZ_CAPDXS010000028.1:4780-43724 GCF_948601915.1 uncultured Acetatifactor sp.
GCTCCAGACGGACTGCCTGTACGACAGCGGCGGGGAAACGATCATAAGGATACGGCAGATGAAAACAAAAACTTTTGAAAAGCCAGTGAGCCACGATCTTGCAGAACTGATCCGCAGGGCAATAGCTTATACGGAGGAACGGCATGGGCCGACCAAATTCATCTTTGTGGACGATAAGAATCCGAAGAACCCCCTGCCGTATAACAGGCTGCAGAACAAGGTGGTGGAAATGATCCATAAAGAAAACCTGCGGGATGACAATGGCAGGCTGTTCGGTTTCGGGAGCCACATGTACCGGCACTATTACGGGGTGAAGCTGACGGAGATGCATCTGGACGATTTCACCATAGCCAAGCTGCTGGGGCACAGCAGCGTCCAGAACGTGAAATATTACAGGAAGATGAGCAACCAGACGCTGGCCGATGAGACACGGGAGGTCAGGAATATGCTGTCGGAGATCATCCTGCAGAATTTGGACGGATGGGAGGAAGAATATGAACAAATACGAGAAGATGCTGGAATGTAACAGGAAAGCCAGCGATGAGAAAATTGAGAGGGCGAGGAAAGCCATCTTTGAACTGATGGACGAGGGGGAAAAGGTGACCGTACCGAAGCTGATGGAAAAAACAGGGCTTTCAAGAGGTTTTTTTTACAAGAACCCATCGGTGCGCCAGACGCTCGACAAGGTGCTGGAACAGCAGGGCGGAGTGAGCCATCCAAGGAAGAACATACTTGACATGGCAATGAACAACGAGATCCTGTCCCTGCAGAGACAGGTCAGGGCAATGCAGCAGGAAATGGATGCCCTGCGCCAGGAGAATGAAAAACTGAAAAGGGCGTTGGACCGGAAGAACAGGGAGCTGCTCCGGAATCTGTAACAATACATAGCCCTTAAAGGTAAGAACCGACAGCCAGCATACACAAAAGTATGCCTGTTGGTCGTTGGTGTTGGCAAAGAAATTTTGAGTACATATCCTGCATGGAAATACGCCTGGGATCACAGAGTTTCGAGGCAGGATAAACACACACATATAAATGAAGAAATAGAAAATTGTCGAAAGTATGGCTACGGTCATGCTTTTTTTACAGCAAACGACAGGAAAAACAGAACGCCATACACACTTTTGTATGCCGTTAGAGCCAGTGTTTACAAGGGATTGCGGGGGCAGGGTACATTTTAGGGACGAGCCCACGGGAGCCCTGGACTCGGCAAACGCCAGGAACCTGATGGAGACCTTTCAGATGATGAACCGTTCCCTGGGCTCCACCATCCTGATGGTCACCCACGATGCCCTCATGGGCTCCTATGCGGACAGGGTGCTGTTTTTAAAGGACGGGAAGATATGGAGCGAAATCCACAGGGGAGACAGGGGCAGACAGGAGATGTACCGGGAAATCTGGTCCGTGTCCGCGGCGCTGGGAGGTGAGACGGATGTATCTTAATCTTGCGGTCCGGAACGTGAAGCGGCAGGTGGGCAGCTATCTGATTTATTTTATGACAGTGTCCCTCACGGTGGCATTGCTGTTCGCCGTCAATAATGTCATCTACAGCAGGGAACTGGCGGCCTTGGCGGACCGGGGGGAGGGTGCCGGGACCGCTCTGAAAATCCTGGTGGCGGCCATCTCCTTTGTGGTGGCTTTCGTGCTCAGCTACGCCACTTCCTTTCTGCTGAAGCGCAGGAAGCGGGAATTCGGCACCTACCTGACCCTGGGCATGACCAGGCGGGACATCCTGCGCCTGTTTCTGGCGGAGACCCTTGTCATCTGCGGCATCGCCCTGGGGATAGGGCTTCTGGCGGGGGGATTCCTGTTCCAGGGGCTGATGGCGGTGATGATGAAGCTTTTGGAGATGGAGTTTTCCATGTCGCCTTATTCCCTGGAGGGGCTGCTTCGCACCGTGGCGCTGACGGCGGCGATTTTCCTGGTGGCGTCTCTGGCCTCCGGGATTTATCTGAGGCGGGCGGCAATCTATGACCTGATTCACGGGGAAAAGAAAGTGGAGAAGCGGGTGAAGCGCCCGGGCCTGTGGTTCCTGGCGACGGTGGCGGCCCTTGGCGGGATGGCGGCCTGCGGTATCCAATTCTGGAGGAGCGTGGACATATCCTTAAGGGGCGGGACAGTGGACAGCATGGAGTCTCTGCTGGCGGGCTTTATCCTATGCGTGATGCTGTTCCATATGGGAGCCGCGAAAAGCGTCGTCTTCCTCCTGCTGCGCCGTCCGGGGTTCTGCAGCCGGGGGGCCAACACTTTCGTGCTGCGCCAGCTCTCGGGAAACCTCAGCGCCAATTCCGTCATGTTCGGGTGCCTGGCGCTGTTGATGAGCCTGGCCGTGGCGGGGACGAATTTCTCATTCATCCAGAAAGCGGGCCAGGAGGAGGCTCTGCATGCGGCGTGGCCCTATGATGTCATGTATTATTCCGACAGTAACGATCGGGAGAGCGAAGCGGAGCTGGCGGAAAGCCTTATCCGGGAATACGCGGGAATCCGGAGAAAGGTATTGTGGCGCACTTTTGAGACCGGAGAACAGGAGTTCTACAGCCGCACCGGGTGGTACGAGGAGCGGATGGCGCCCAATGACAGCTTCATGCCGGTCAGCGACTTCAATGCGTTGATGGCCCCCCTGGGGGCAGAGCCGGTGGCGCTGGAGGGGCAGTTCATGATCGTGTGCACGAGCAGGGAGGCCGCGGAGCCGGACTGGTCGGACATGGTCTGGGAGCATGGGGGGAAATCCTATACGTTCCATAGCTGTCGGACGGATTATCCGAAAATCAGCTATCTGTATTTCTATGTGGTGGTGCCGGACGAGGCAGTGGCGGATATGGAGTGCGTGGAAGAGAGCAGGGCTTATCTCACGGAAAAGAGCAGATTTGACGGAATCGGCCTGCACAGGGAGCTGTCGCGGCTGCTTTCTGCGCAGGCGGGCGAAAACAGGCAGACGGGCAGGAGGCTTGCGTTCGAGATCCGGGAATACCACAGGCAGGAGGAGAACGGTGTGTCGGCCATCCTGGTGGTGGGCGCGCTGTTCGCGTCGGCTGTGTTCCTGCTGCTGGCCATGGCCATCCTGGCGCTGAAGACCCTCTCGGGCCTGGGGGAGGATAAGGGGCGGTACGAAATCCTGTTCCGGCTGGGAATGGGGGAGCGGGAGCAGGCCAGGGCGCTGTTCTGGCAGACCTTTGTCTTCTTCATCGCGCCCTTTGCCCTGCCCATGGCCCTGAGCATTCCTGTGGCCGCTTTTGGGGCCCATGTGATGCGCATGGAGGGGATGGAGGCCTCCGCGGAAGTGGTGTGGCTGATCGCGGGCATCGTGGCGGGGGTGACGGCCTTGCTGTACCTGCTGTACTACACGGCGTCTTACCTGATTGCCAGGCGGACGGTGGTGCGGGACTGAGGGCCTAAGGAAATGGATGGAAACGGCATATCTGCCGGGACGAAAAAGGGACAGGGCCTGCGGCCATGTCCCTTTCCGCGCTCAGAAGGTATACTCTCTGGACTGGCAGTAATAATAGGTCTGGAGCCTGCTGCGCCTGTCATAGGTCACAGTATAGCATTCTGTCGGCTCGCTTGCCTGTGCTGCCTTTTCCAGCGTGGCGGTAAAAGGAGAGACCTGGGAAGTCTGGGGCTGCCGCTGTCCGGAACCCTCTCTTTCCCTTCTCGGCTTCGACGCGCCGGATACCATCTGAATCGGATACACTTTGAAATAGCCCTGAATTCCAACTCCGTTTGCTCCGTTAATCCCTCCTTGGATGTATATTTCAACAGTGTCTCTTTCTTATAAGATATATCGGCGAAAATGATGGAAAAAATGACTGATTTCTAAAATAAATATTAAATCAGGCAACATGTGGGAAAGTGAGAAAAAGAAAGAAAAGAAGAGAAAACAAAAGATTAAAAGAGAAATGAGGATTTGTTTATCTGTGGATATATTTGCAAAGACTACCATATAAAACTATTATATGTTCCAGAGATTAGCACTCGAACCAAATGAGTGCTAACAAGAAAAATGAAGACAACAGGAGGCAATTACCATGAAATTAGTACCTTTAGGTGACAGAGTCGTATTGAAGCAGTTGGTTGCGGAAGAGACCACGAAGTCCGGTATCGTTCTTCCCGGACAGAGCAAAGAGAAGCCCCAGCAGGCAGAGGTGGTTGCGGTAGGCCCTGGCGGCATGGTGGACGGCAAGGAAGTGAAGATGGAGGTAAAGGCCGGCGACAACGTGATCTACTCCAAGTATGCCGGAACGGAAGTGAAGCTGGACGAGGAAGAATTCATCGTAGTAAAGCAGAACGATATCCTGGCAGTCATAAACAACTAAGGAAATCTAAGGCCTGAAAGCACCAGGCCAAAGGTTTCTAAGTTGTCGGAAGAAACGCAGCGGTGTTTCTTCCAGTTGTGAAGCAAGATAAGTCAGAATAATAAATCATTTAGAAAATGGAGGCATGATTATCATGGCAAAAGAGATCAAATACGGAGCGGAAGCCCGTGCAGCATTAGAGTCCGGCGTCAATCAGCTCAGCGACACCGTGAGAGTGACCCTTGGACCCAAAGGAAGAAACGTAGTACTGGACAAATCTTTCGGAGCGCCCCTGATCACCAACGACGGCGTGACCATCGCAAAGGAGATCGAGCTGGCGGACGCTTTTGAGAACATGGGCGCACAGCTTGTGAAGGAAGTGGCTACCAAGACCAATGACGTGGCAGGCGACGGCACCACCACCGCCACCGTTCTGGCCCAGGCAATGGTGAACGCAGGCATCAAGAACCTGGCAGCAGGCGCCAACCCCATCATCCTGAGAAAAGGCATGAAGAAAGCCACCGAGTGCGCTGTGGAAGCCATCTCCAAGATGAGCCAGAAGGTGAACGGCAAGGAGCATATCGCCAGAGTCGCCGCTATCTCCGCGGGAGATGAGGAAGTAGGACAGCTGGTTGCCGACGCTATGGAGAAGGTCAGCGGAGACGGCGTCATCACCATCGAAGAGTCCAAGACCATGCAGACTGAGCTCGACCTGGTGGAAGGCATGCAGTTCGACAGAGGCTATATTTCCGCTTACATGGCTACAGACATGGACAAGATGGAAGCGACTCTTGAGAATCCCTGTGTCCTGATCACAGATAAGAAGATTTCCAATATTCAGGAGATTCTGCCTATTTTGGAGCAGATCGTACAGTCCGGCGCGAAGCTGCTGATCATCGCCGAGGACGTGGAGGGCGAGGCCCTGACCACATTGATCGTCAACAAGCTGCGCGGCACTTTCAATGTAGTGGCTGTAAAGGCCCCCGGCTACGGCGACAGGAGGAAGGATATGCTGCAGGATATCGCCATCCTTACAGGCGGTACCGTCATCAGCTCCGATCTTGGCTATGAGCTGAAAGATGCTACCATGGATATGCTGGGCCATGCCAAGTCCGTAAAGGTTCAGAAAGAGAATACCGTCATCGTGGACGGCGAGGGCGACAAGAGTGAAATCCAGGCCCGCATCGCCCAGATTAAGAAGCAGATTGAAGAGACCACTTCCGATTTCGACAGGGAGAAGCTGCAGGAGAGACTGGCAAAGCTGGCCGGCGGTGTTGCTGTTATCCGCGTAGGCGCTGCTACCGAGACCGAGATGAAAGAGGCGAAGCTCCGTATGGAGGACGCTCTGGCAGCTACAAGAGCTGCTGTGGAAGAGGGCATCATCTGCGGCGGCGGTTCCGCTTATATCCATGCTGCCAAGGAAGTCGCCAAGCTTGCTGAGACCCTGGAGGGAGATGAGAAGACAGGTGCCAGCCTGGTTCTGAAGGCTCTGGAGTCCCCTCTGTACCACATCGCTGCGAACGCAGGCCTTGAGGGCAGCGTCATCATCAACAAGGTGAGAGAGTCCGAGCCCGGCGTAGGCTTCGACGTGCTGAAGGAAGAGTATGTGAACATGGTTGACGCAGGCATCCTGGATCCCGCCAAGGTGACCAGAAGCGCCCTGCAGAACGCTACCAGCGTGGCAAGCACTCTGCTGACCACCGAGAGCGTCGTGGCCAACATCAAGGAAGAGACACCCGCCATGCCCGCAGGCGCAGGCGGAATGGGCGGCATGATGTAATCGCCCGGAAGCTTCCTGGGACGGGAATGACAGAAACAGAATAGATACACCGGAGGGGCCGGCGCGATGGCAGAGGGAAACCTGCCAAAGCGGCGGCCCCTTTTTCTCGCCGGCGCATCTTCGGGGATTCCAAACGGATGCCATTTATGGTAAGATAATAAGAAAACAGACAGGAGGGCAAGGCAATGAACCGTTTTGAATATGTGGTAGTGTCGATTGAGGGAGATTACGCGAACCTGAGGCGCACGGACATTGAATCCGACGAGCTGAAGCTGGTGGCCAGGGCGCTTCTGCCGCCGGAGATCACAGAGGGGACAAGGCTCCTCTATGAGTGGATGGAGTACAGCATCCTCTGATTCCTACCTCTCATATATCAAA
Source organism: uncultured Acetatifactor sp. (assembly GCF_948601915.1). NCBI lineage: Bacteria > Bacillati > Bacillota > Clostridia > Lachnospirales > Lachnospiraceae > Acetatifactor > uncultured Acetatifactor sp. Next base: position 11,231 of record NZ_CAPDXS010000028.1, read on the forward strand.
ATTTACCTCTTGCGCAAAAAGCATTTACAGATTCCGGTTTTCCTGTATACTAAGGCTATGGAAAAAAACAGGGCCAGAACTGCACCGCAGCAGTAAAGGAAAACACATGAAGGTAAAAATTGAAATCCTTGAGGGGATGCCGGAGGAGGAAGTGATCATCCGGTGCCCCGGGCTGAGCGATTCCGTCATAGCGCTCCAGAACTACATATCGAAGCAGGGCAGCGCGAAAAGATGCCTTTCCCTGAAAAACGGAGAGACGGAATTCTATGTCCCCATGGAGGAGATTTATTTCTTCGAGACGGAGGGCCGGGAGCTGCGGGCCCACACGGCGGACAGGATCTTCTTCTGCGGCTACAAGCTCTACGAGCTGGAGGAGCTGCTGCCGGGGAGCTTCATGCGGGTGTCGAAGTCCACCATCGTAAATCTGGACTTCGTCTATTCCATCACCAGGAACCTGACGGCCTCCAGCGTCATGGAGTTCGCGGGGACGAAAAAGAAAGCCATGGTGTCCAGGGCTTATTTCAAGGCGGTGACGGAGCGGCTGAAAGCCCGGAAGCTGGGTGGATGACGGGAAAACGATTGGAATGATACGGAAAAGGGGTAAATGGATATGAGGAGAAAAAACGTTTTTTGGGGTCTTGTGTTTTTGACGGGAGCGGCGGCGCTCCTGCTGAGCAGGTTGGGCTTCCTGAGAGGCGTGGGCTTTTGGGCCATCGTATGCAACATCTTCCTGGCATCGGTGCTGGTCAAAGGCATCGCGAAGAGGAGTTTTGAGAAGATGCTGTTCTCCCTGGCCTTCCTCATCATCGTCAACGATGAGCTGCTGGGCCTGGAGGCCATCACGCCCTGGCCGGTGCTGGGCGCTGCTCTGCTCGGCAGCCTGGGCCTGAACCTTCTGTTCCCCAAATCCGCCAAATGGGGCGGCCATCCGGCATGGGGCAGGGGAGAGGGAGCGGAGGGGCGCGAGAGCGTCGGCCGCGTCTTCTATAAGAACACCTTCGGAGATGCCACGAAATATCTCTCCGGCGTGGTGGGCCGGGTGGAGGCGGAGAATGCCTTCGGCTCCATGCAGATCTACTTCACGGAGACCCTGCTGGAGGGCCACAGGGCCCAGGTGGAGGTGCAGTCCTCCTTTGGCAATACAGTGCTCTATGTCCCCGCCGTGTGGAAGGTGGTGACGGACGTGCGGGTCGCCTTCGGAAACGCAGAGGAGAACGGGAACTGCAACCCTTACGGCGAGGACGTGCTGTACGTGGGGGGCTCAGTGAACTTCGGCAATCTGGAAATCGTGTACGTGGGGGAGGAAGAGTGCGCGGGGAGCGAAAAGGCGGAATAAATATTTACAAAAATTTAAGAAAGCTATTGACAAACTCCGCATTTAGGTCTAAACTGGACTTGTAAATGATGATGATTAGTGTAAGAGTGGCCCATAAGCCACTCTTACTTGCATGTAGGAAGAATTTTGGGGAGAGCTTTGGAATGTCGCGCAGAGAGGATTATGAGAACAGGACACAGGCGCTGTTAGAGCCCATCGCTAGGGCAAACGGCGTATCCATCTATGACGTGGAATATATAAAGGAAGGCGCGGACTACCATCTGTGCGCCTACATCGACAAACCCGAGGGCGTGAACATCCAGGACTGCGAGAACGTGAGCCGCGCCCTGTCCGATGCCCTGGACAGAGAGGACTTCATCGCGGACGCCTATGTGCTGGAGGTCAGCAGCCCGGGGCTGGGCCGGGCCCTGAAGAAGGATAAGCATCTCCAGGCCGCCCTGGGCGAGGACGTGGAGATCAGGCTCTTCAAGCCCGTTGATAAATGCAGGGAATTTTCGGGCAGGCTGGATGGCTTCGATGCGGACAGCGTCACTATCCTGGAGGGGGAGACGAGCAGGACATTCCAGCGCGGGGACATCGCGGTGATTCGCCTGGCAGTGGATTTTTAGGATGATTTTATACGGATTACAGGATTTTTCCTATTGATTTGGAGATAAAGGGATTGGCAAACAGCCGGAATGGAGGAAATGATGAACAAGGAATTGATGGAGGCGCTTGACATTTTGGAGAGGGAGAAGGAAATCAGCAAGGAGACCCTGTTCGAGGCCATAGAGAACTCACTGCTGACTGCCTGCAAAAACCACTTCGGCAAGGCGGACAACGTGCGTGTGGAGATAGACAGGGAGACCTGCGATTTCCTGGTATACGCCGAGAAGGAAGTCATGCCTGCCGCCGAGGACGTGGAGGATCCGGTCCTGCAGATCTCCCTGGAAGATGCAAGAGAGATTTCCTCCATGGCCAGGGTGGGCGATATGATACATGTGGAGATCAAGTCCAAGGAATTCGGCCGTATCGCCACCCAGAACGCCAAGAACGTCATCCTGCAGAAAATCCGGGAGGAAGAGAGAAGCGTCATCTATAACCAATATTACGAGAAAGAGAAGGATGTGGTCACCGGCGTGGTCCAGCGTCATCTGGGGAAGAACATCAGCATCAACCTGGGCAAGGCGGATGCCATGCTCAGCGAATCCGAGCAGGTGAAGGGGGAGTTCTTCCGGCCCACGGAGCGAATCAAGGTGTACATCCTGGAGGTGAAGAACACCCCCAAAGGCCCCCGCATCAATGTGAGCCGCACCCATCCGGAGCTGGTGAAACGCCTGTTCGAGTCCGAGGTCACGGAGATCAAGGACGGCACCGTGGAGATCAAGAGCATCGCCAGGGAGGCCGGCAGCCGTACCAAAATCGCCGTGTGGAGCCACAACCCCAATGTGGATCCGGTGGGAGCCTGCGTGGGCATGAACGGGGCCAGGGTGAACGCCATCGTGGACGAGCTGCGGGGGGAGAAGATAGACATCGTGAACTGGGACGACAACCCGGGCAACCTGATCCAGAACGCCCTGTCCCCCGCGAAGATCGTGGCGGTGTTCGCGGATCCCGACGAGAAGACGGCCAAGGTGGTGGTGCCGGACTACCAGCTGTCCCTGGCAATCGGCAAGGAGGGCCAGAACGCCAGGCTGGCCGCCAGGCTCACCGGCTACAAGATAGACATCAAGTCCGAGACCCAGGCCAAGGATGCGCCGGGCTTCCGGTACGAGGATTACCTGGAGGATGACTACGGCGAGTATGAGGAGGAGTACGGCGAGTACGAGGACGGCGAAGCCGAAGGATATGAATACAGCGAGGACGAGGGCCTGACGGATACGGCAGGGTATGAAGGCTCTGGAGACTACAGCGAAGCGGAGGGCTATGAAGAGCCGGAGGAGCCCGGGGAAGCAGGCGGCTACGAGGAGCCGGAGGGCTATGAGGAGCCGGAAGACGGCGCGGAAGAGTATGAGGAAGAGGGGGACGCCCCCACATATGAGGAGTAAGAGGCTATATGGCAAAAAAGGTTCCTTTGAGACAGTGTGTCGGCTGCGGTGAGATGAAGGGAAAGCGGGACATGATGAGAGTCCTGAAGACAGCGGAAAATGACATATGTCTGGACATAACAGGCAAGAAGAACGGAAGAGGCGCATATGTTTGTAAGAGCAGGGAATGCCTGCTTATGGCCAGGAAGAACAAGGGCCTGGAGCGCTCCTTCAAGATGAGTATTCCAAAGGAAGTATATGATACTTTAGAGGGGGAGTTTGAAAAGCTTGAAGCAGAATAGGATATTATCGCTTTTGGGAATCGCCATGAAAGGACGCAATCTGGTCAGCGGTGAATTTCAGACACTGGATGCAATCAGGAATGGCTCCGCTATGCTGGTGATCGTTGCGGAGGATGCGTCGGGCAATACCAGGAAGCTGTTCACCGATAAGTGCTCTTATTACGGCGTCCCGGTGGAGCTCTACGGGACGAAGGAAGAGCTGGGAAGGGCTATCGGGAAAGACTTCCGGTCGTCGCTGGGCGTATGCGATGCGGGATTAGCGGATTTGATAAGCAGACAACTGAAAGAAAGACAGACGGCCGATGGAGGCGGAAATGGAGGGAAGCATGGCGAAAATAAAGGTACATGAACTTGCAAAGGAGCTAGAGGTGCAGAGCAAGGACATAATAGGTTTTTTGCAGGGGAAGGGAATCGAAGCGAAAGCCGCGCAGAGCTCTATTGACGAAGATGCCATACGGCTGGTGCGCGGTGCGTTTGGAAAGGGAGTAAAGAACGCGCCGGGAGAGGCGCCGAAAAAAAAGGAAACAGCGAAGGAAGAAATGGTGAAAAAAGAGACGGCAGAAATGGTAAAAGAAGAGACAGCCAAATCCCCTGAAAAGGAGAAAGCGAAGCCTGTAAAGGCGGCGGATGCACAGGCAAACGGTGCACCGAAAAAGAAGAAGACGATTATCGTCGTGAACAACCCCCAGAATTCAAGGATGCAGGGACAGCGCCCTGCCCAGCAGGGACAGGGAGGCGGAAACGCCAGGCGCCAGGGCGGCCAGAACGGTCAGGGCGGCCAGGGGAGGAGCCAGGGCGGCCGCGGAAACGACCGCAGGACCAAGGCCCAGGCACCGGTGCGCCCGATTAAGCCGCTGACGCCGCCGTCGCCTACGCCCTCCGTACAGATGGTGCCCCCGAAGCCGCCCCAGCCCAAGCCGCGCCCGGAGCAGACGGAGAACCGTAAGCTCCAGACCCCGCTGCGGGAGGCAGTGGAGCAGAAGGCCCAGGTGCAGAATCCGGTAAATGAGCGCCCGCAGAGCGAAGCGGTGCTGAACGAGCGCCCTCAAAGCGACAGGACGGGCGACAGGCCTCAGCAGGCCGAGAGGCGCCAGGAGGAGCGTCCCCAGGCAGAGCGGATCCAGACCCAGCGTTCCCAGAGCGACAGGCCCCAGACCGACAGGCCCCAGACCGAGCGTGGCCAAGGCGACAGACGGCCGGAACGCGGCCAGGGCGGCAGGCCTCAGGGAGACAGGTTCCAGGGAGAACGCGGCCAGGGAGGCAGATACCAGAATGGCGGAAACGGACAGGATAGGCCCGCAAGGGACGGCCGTTTCCAGGGCGGCCGCAGCCAGGACGGCCAGTCCCAGGACAACCGCGGCCGTGACAACCGGGGCTACAGAGATGGCCAGGGCGGCAGAAGCGGCGGCCAGGGCGGCAGGCCCCAGGGAGAGCGCGGACAGTTCCAGTCAAGAGGAGGCCAGAATGGCAGACCACAGGGAGACAGGCAGAACAGCTTTCAGAGAGGCGGCCGGCCGGGTGCTGGCACTGGTATGGGCGATCGCCGCGGCCCGGGCGCTGGTCCGGGGGGCAACCGTGGCTTTAACGGTAGCCCGCGTGACGGTAGAGGCGGTCCGGGACAGGGAGCTGGATTCAGAGATAATAAACCTAAGAGCTTTGGAGGAGAAGCTCCGGGCAAGGATATGGAGAAGAAGCGCGAGGAAGAAAAGAGGCGCGCCAACAGCCAGGAGAAGGGCAAACGCTCCAAGAAAGACCATATCTATGAAGAGGACGAGGCGGTAAGGAACAAGCCCGGCAGGTTCATCCGGCCCGAGAAGAAGAAGGAAGAGGCGGCAGAGGAGGCCATCAAGGTGATTACCCTGCCGGAGAGCATAACCATCAAGGAATTTGCGGAGAAGATGAAGGTACAGCCTGCCGCGATTGTGAAGAAGTTGTTCCTGGAGGGCAAAATCGTTACGGTGAACCAGGAGATTTCTTACGAGGACGCGGAGAACATCGCCATGGAGTACGACATCCTCTGCGAGCGGGAGGTCAAGGTAGATGTCATCGAGGAGCTCTTAAAGGAGGAAGCGGAGGACGAGGCCTCCATGAAGGAGAGGCCGCCTGTCATCTGCGTCATGGGCCATGTAGACCACGGCAAGACATCGCTCCTGGACACCATCCGCAAGACCCATGTCATCGACAAAGAGGCCGGAGGTATCACACAGCACATCGGTGCGTATACTGTAGATGTGGACGGGCGCAAGATCACGTTCCTGGATACGCCCGGACATGAGGCGTTCACCGCCATGCGTATGCGCGGCGCCAACGCTACGGACATCGCGATTCTGGTGGTGGCGGCGGATGACGGCGTGATGCCCCAGACCGTGGAAGCCATCAGCCATGCCAAGGCGGCAGGCATCGAGATTGTGGTGGCCGTGAACAAGATCGACAAGCCCTCTGCCAACATCGAGCGGGTGAAGCAGGAGCTAACGGAATATGAATTAGTCGCAACCGACTGGGGCGGCAATACGGAATTCGTCCCTGTCTCGGCCAAGACAGGGGACGGCATCGATAATCTGCTGGAGACGATTCTGCTGACAGCCGATATCCTGGAGCTGAAGGCCAATCCGGAGAGGCGCGCCAGAGGTCTGGTCATCGAGGCCGAGCTGGACAAGGGACGCGGCCCTGTGGCTACGGTGCTTGTGCAGAAGGGCACTCTGCGGGTGGGAGACTTCATTTCTGCAGGTGCCTGCTACGGCAAGGTCAGGGCCATGATCGACGACAAGGGCAGAAGGGTGAAGGAGGCTACGCCCTCCATGCCCGTGGAGATCCTGGGACTGTCAGACGTGCCCAGCGCGGGCGAGGTGTTCCTGGCCCATGAGAACGACAAGACGGCCAAGTCCTACGCGGAGACCTACCTGGCCCAGAACAAGGAGAAGAAGCTGGAGGAGACCAGGACGAAGATGTCCCTGGACGATCTGTTCTCCCAGATTAAGGAGGGCAATCTGAAGGAGCTGAACCTGATCGTGAAGGCAGACGTACAGGGCAGCGTGGAGGCTGTGCGGCAGTCCCTGCTGAAGCTGTCCAACGACGAGGTCGTGGTCAAGTGCATCCACGGCGGCGTAGGCGCGATCAACGAGTCCGATGTGACCCTGGCCAGCGCCTCCAACGCCATCATCATCGGCTTCAACGTAAGGCCGGACAGCACCGCCAAGAATACGGCGGAGCGTGAAGGTGTGGACGTAAGGCTGTACAAGGTCATCTATAAAGCCATCGAGGACGTGGAGGCCGCCATGAAGGGCATGCTGGATCCTGTCTTCGAGGAGAAGGTGATTGGCCATGCGGAGATCAGGCAGATCTTCAAGGCTTCCCAGGTGGGAAATATCGCCGGTTCCTATGTGATGGACGGCATCTTCCAGAGAGGCTGCAAGATCCGCATCAGAAGAGAGGGAGAGCAGATTTACGAGGGCGCGCTGGCTTCGCTGAAGCGCTTCAAGGACGATGTGAAGGAAGTGAAGGAAGGCTTCGAGTGCGGACTTGTGTTCGAGGGTTTCGACCAGATTCAGGAGCTGGATATGGTAGAGGCATATATCATGGTGGAAGTGCCGAGATAGCATGCTGAGGAGCCCGTTTGGGCAGGGACGCAACCTGCCTTGACGGACTGACGGCAGCGGGGCAGGTGCGGGGGCATCTGCCCGGGATTCAGAAGGGTTATTTGAATGAGAAAAAACAGTGTAAAGAATACCCGTATCAACGGGGAAGTGCAGCGCGTGCTGGCGGAGACGATCCGGGGGGAGATCAAGGATCCCCGGATCAGCCCGTGGACAAGCGTGGTATCCGTGGAGGTGGCTCCGGATCTGAAGAGCTGCAAGGCATGGATCAGCGTGCTTGGGGATGAGGAGGTAAGGAAGTCTACCCTGGAGGGACTGCGGAGCGCGGTGGGGTTCATGCGGAACAAGCTGGCCCGGGAAATCAATCTGCGCAACACGCCGGAGATTACCTTTATCATGGATCAGTCAATCGAGTATGGGGTCAATATGTCGCGCAGAATCGACGAGGTCATCGCGCAGGATGATGAGAATGCGAAGGACCGCGTGGAGGATGCGGACGGGGAAGAGCCTGAGGAGGATCTGGAGCTTTAGGCGAAGGCCCGGATGAAAAGGAATGAGGGCAGATGAATCTGAATTTATTGGAAGAATGCAGGGAAGCGAAACGAATCGGCATCGCTGGGCATGTAAGGCCGGACGGGGACTGTCTGGGCGCGTGTCTGGGGCTGTGGCAGTATCTGGTGAAATGCCTGCCTGCGGCGGAGACCAAAGTGTTTCTGGAAAAGCCTGCGGATATTTTTAAGGACATTAAGGGCTTTGGGGAAATCGACTCCGATTTCCCTGAGGAACCTGCCTTTGACGTGTTTTTTGTGCTGGACACCTCCACGGACAGGCTGGGGGGCGCGGAGAAATATTTCAGGGCCGCGGGGAAGACGATCAATATAGACCACCATGTCAGCAACCCCGGCGGCGGGCAGATCAATGTGATCAGGCCCGAGACGGGCTCCACCTGTGAGCTGATTTTCGATCTGATGGATGAGGGACAACTGGACAAGGATATGGCAATGGCCCTGTATGTGGGCATCATCCATGACACGGGAGTGTTCCAGTATTCCAACACCTCGCCGGAGACCCTGGAGAAGGGGGCGAAGCTGATCGCGTTCGGCTTTGACTTCCCGAACCTGATACTGGAGACCTTTTACCAGAAGACCTATATCCAGGCCCAGGTCATGGGCAGGGCCCTGATGGAGAGCATCCGGTTCCTGGGCGGGAGCTGCATCGTGAGCGCCATCGATAAGAAGACCATGGAGTTCTACAATGTAGGGCCGAAAGACCTGGACGGCATCGTGAACCAGCTGCGCAATATCGAGGGCATAGACTGCGCCATCTTCATGTACGAGACAGGCACCATGGAGTACAAGGTGAGCATGCGCTCCAGCGAGAAGGTGGACGTGGCGGAGGTGGCGGCGTACTTCGGCGGCGGAGGGCATACCAAAGCCGCGGGCTGCAACATGACGGGCACTTTCCACGACTGTGTGAACAATCTCTCCCTACATATAGAAAAAGCGTTGAAGAAGTGGGAAGCGGAGCATGATGAACGGGATAATAGTCATTGACAAGGAGCCTGGGTTCACCTCCCATGATGTGGTGGCGAAAATGCGGGGGATATGCGGCCAGCGCAAGATCGGCCACACGGGGACGTTGGATCCCATGGCCACAGGGGTGCTCCCGGTCTGCCTGGGCAGCGCCACCAAGCTGTGCGACATGCTGGCGGACAGGGACAAGGAATATGTGGCAGAGCTGCTGCTGGGCGTGGAGACGGACACCCAGGACGTGACCGGGCAGGTCCTGGCGAGATGCCCTGTGGAGGTGCAGGAGAGCCAGGTCAGGAGCGCAGCCGCTTCCTTTGTGGGAGAGTACCGGCAGGTGCCGCCCATGTATTCCGCGTTGAAGGTGAACGGAAAGAAGCTGTGCGACTTGGCCCGGGCCGGAAAAGAAGTGGAGCGCAAAGCAAGACCCGTACAGATATACGAACTGGAGATCCTGGAGTGCAGCCTCCCGGTGGTGCGCATGCGGGTGGTCTGTTCCAAGGGGACTTACATCAGGACGCTCTGCGCGGATATGGGAGAGCGCCTTGCATGCGGCGGCACCATGCAGAGCCTGAGGCGCACCAGAGTGGGAATGTTCTCCCTGGAGGATGCCTGTACCCTGGGGGAGCTGCAGCGGTGGAAGGACGAGGATATGCTTGGACATGCGGGCCTGGACCAGGCAAAACTGAGGCAGGCTTTGCGCCCCGTGGACAGCGTGTTCGCGGACTGTCCGGCGCTCCATGTAAAGCAGGAGAGCTGCTTATTGCTGGACAATGGCAATGCCATAGCGCCGCAGCAGACCGCGGAGGGGGAAGTATACGCCAAAGACATATGGGTGAGGATGTACAGGCCTGACAGGAGCTTCGCGGGCATTTATGCCTATGAGCCTGACAGGAAATGGTACAGGCCCGTGAAGATGTTTTTGGAGAAAGAGTGATTTAAGAAAAGTGGAGATTATTGCCGGTACGACAGATATACAACTTGGGCAGGAGACGGCGGTGGCCCTGGGAAAATTTGACGGGATACACATCGGCCACAGACGGCTGCTGGAAGAAATCCTGTCGCGGAAGGGCCGCCTTGCCGCCTGTGTCTTTACATTCGATCCGCCTCCGGCGGTTCTTTTTGGCTGTTCTGACGGCAGGGAGCTGACCACCAGAGAGGAAAAGCGTCTCTTGTTCGGCAGAATGGGCGTGGATATCCTGGTGGAGTTCCCCATGAACGCGGTGACGGCCGCCACGCCGCCCGAAGCCTTCGCCAGGGACATCCTTGCGGGGCAGCTGCAGGCCCGCTTCCTTGCCGCGGGGACGGATTTGTCCTTTGGGGCCAGGGGAGAGGGGGATGCCGCGCTCTTGCAGAGGATGGGGCCGGAGCTTGGATTTGAGGTGAAGACCATAGATAAGGTGCGCATGGACGGTGAGGAGGTGAGCTCCACGCTGGTGCGGGCGAAGGTGGAGGAGGGCGACATGGAGTCCGCGGGGCATATGCTTGGAATGCCCTATATGATCGCCGGGAAGGTGGTCAGGGGCAGGCAGGTGGGGCGGACCATCGGTTTTCCTACGGTGAACGTGCTGCCGGGTGCCGACAAGCTGCTCCCGCCGAATGGCGTCTATTTCTCACAGGTGCGCTGTGGGGAGAAGCTCTACCATGCCATCAGCAATGTGGGATACAAGCCCACCGTCACGGACGAGAGGGTCATGGGCGTGGAGTCCTATCTGTACGATTTTACCGGGAATCTCTACGGAGAGCGGGTGGAGGTATACCTTCAGGCCTTCCGCAGACCGGAGCGGCGGTTCCAGGGCCTGGAGGCCCTGCGGGCACAGCTGCAGGAGGATATCGCCGCTGGCAGGGAACGCTGCGAAAAGAGCTATCAAAATAGGCCCTGTCAAAATAATTTGTAAAATATTGCAGAAATATATTGTAACTTCCTGTTTTTTCCCGTAAAATTAAGAAGTGTGTGTTATAGTGTGACAGATAAAAACGATTCGGGAGAAAATCAGATGAACGCAAATATCATTTTGTCAATGGCAGGCGGCCTGGGGCTTTTTCTGTTCGGAATGCGCGTGATGAGCGATTCCATAGAAAAGGTGGCCGGCGCCAAGCTCAGGCGCATCCTTGAGATCTTTACTACCAACCGCTTCTCGGGCATGGTGGTGGGCGTGGTGTTCACCGCCATCATCCAGTCATCATCGGCCTGTACGGCCATGGTGGTCAGCTTCGTCAACGCCGGACTGATGAATCTCTATCAGGCGGCGGGAGTCATCTTCGGTGCCAACATCGGCACCACAGTCACGTCCCAGCTGGTTTCCTTCAACCTTTCCGCCTATGCCCCCGTCTTTCTGCTGGCGGGCGTATTGGTGGCCATGTTCTGCAAGCATGAGAAGGTGAAGAAGTTTGCGGACATCATCATAGGCTTCGGCATCCTGTTCCTGGGGCTGAGCACCATGTCCAGCTCCATGGCGGGCATGAAGGAGGAGCCCCAGGTGGTGAACCTGATAGGATCGCTGCACAATCCTGTCATGGCCACATTGATGGGCCTGGTCCTCACTACAGTCATCCAGAGCTCCTCCGTCACGGTCAGCATCGTGCTCCTTCTGGCCAATCAGGATCTCCTGTCCCTGTCCATCGCGCTCTACATCATCCTGGGATGCAATATCGGGGCCTGCACCACCGCGCTGCTGGCATCCCTCTCGGGCAAAAAGGACGCTAAGCGGGCCGCGCTGATTCATTTCTGGTTCAATGTGATCGGCACGGTGGTTCTGTACGCGATTTTGTTCCTGGCGGAGGGGCCTGTGATGAAGCTGATTTGGTCCGTATCCTCGGACAACGGACGCTTTGTGGCAAATGCCCACACCATGATCAAGATTTTCCAGGTGATCATCCTGTTCCCGTTCTCCGGCTGGATTGTGAAGCTGTCCTGTCTGTGTGTGCCCGGCGAGGACGAGAAGGTCAATTACAGAGAGAGCTACCAGCTCAAGTACATAGGCGACAAGGTTGTCTTCAATCCGGCCACGGCGGTGGTGGAGGTCATCAAGGAGCTGGACCGCATGGCATCCCTGGCCAGCGAGAACCTGACCAGGGCCATGAACGCCCTGATTACGCTGGATGAAGAGGATATCAGGGAAGTCTACGAGGTGGAGAAGAACATCAACTTCCTGAATCATGCCATCACGGACTACCTGGTGAAGATCAACCAGACCACCCTGCCCATAGAGGATCTGAAGAGCCTGGGCGCGCTGTTCCATGTGGTGAACGACATTGAGCGGATAGGCGACCATGCGGAGAACGTGGCGGATGCCGCCAGACAGCGCAGGGAGACGGGCCTCACGATCAGCAGGGAGGCCCAGAAGGAGCTGGGGGAGCTGCTGGACATGGTCATCAGGCTGATCCGGTACTCCATCGATATGTTCGCCAGGAGCGACGAGAGCCATATGCAGGATGTCATCGCCCTGGAGGACAGCGTGGACATCAAGGAGAAGGAGATGCAGCGGGCCCATGTGGAGCGCCTGACCAAGGGAGAATGCACGCCGGAGGCCGGCATGATGTTCTCCGATATCGCGTCAGGGCTTGAGCGGGTGGCAGATCATGCCACGAACATCGCCTTCGCCGTCATCGCGGCGGAGCGGGACGTGGAGGACGCGTAAAGCGGCGGCATCGGATAGGGATTCAGAAAGGAATCGGAAAGGAATTTAAGAAAAATGCCGTGAAACGGTTGACAGATGGGGAAGCTGCATGTATAATCTCTTTTAGATGTAACAAATTCGTAATAATTTTGTCAAACATTTAATAGAACTTAAACAATAGGAGTGATATACATGGGATATTTAAAGAAGAAGAAAATCTGTGCAGCTTCCGCGGGTCTGATGCTCTGCATGGCATTGCAGCCCCTCCCGGCGCTTGCGGCCGAGAACGGCGGAACCGTGCTGCAGTCGGCCGGTGTGACCGCTGTCCTGGAGACCAGCCTGTCCACGGAGGAATATATACAGCTTGCGGCCCAGGCCCAGGGCGCGTCATACGGGTATACCAATATCGGCATCTCCAACATATCGGACGAGCTGCTGAACGTGCGCGCGGTGCCTGCCCTGGACGGGAAGCTTGTGGGGAAGATGCCCCGGGGCGCTGCCTGCGAGGTGCTGGACACCGCGGACGGCTGGGCCCATATCCAGTCCGGCGAGGTGGAGGGGTATGTGAGCCTGGATTACCTGCTCACCGGCCCGGACGCGAAGCTCATGGCAAACGACCTTGTCCGCACGGTGGCCGTGGCGAACACGGACGGCCTGAACGTCCGGGAGAACCCGGATACGAACAGCCCCGTGGTGATGCAGATCAGGCAGGGCGAAGAGCTGGATTACCTGGAGACCATAGACGGCTGGGTGAAGGTGGCCGTGGACAGCGATGAGGTGTATGTCTCCGCGGAATACGTGGACGTGGTGACCAAGCTCGACACTGCCATCACCATGACAGAGCTGCTCTACGGCGCGGGCGTTTCGGACGTGCGGGTGGATCTGACAGAGTACGCCAAGCAGTTCCTGGGGAACCCCTACGTGTGGGGAGGCACCAGCCTGACCAACGGCGCGGACTGCTCCGGTTTCGTGCTGAGCATATTCGCGAAGTACGGCATTTCCATGCCCCGTGTGGCAGCAGCCCAGGCCACTGTGGGAACGTCGATCTCCGCCGACCAGCTGCTGCCCGGCGACCTGATATTCTATGGGAAGGGCGGCTACATCAACCATGTGGCAATCTACATCGGAGGCGGCCAGGTGATACATGCCAGCACAGAGCGGACAGGTATCAAGATAAGCAACTACAACTACCGCACCCCGGTGAAATATGTGAGGGTCCTTCAGGATTAATTTTCACGGATTGCCTGTGCCGTTAAGAACGGCGCTGACGCCGTAGGCGGCATGACGGGAAGCGTATAAGAATTCGAAATACCGCTTTACAATTCTGCAGGGATATGCTATGATAACGGATGTGAAAGACGAGGCAGGAAATGTCCGTCACAGCCGATGCTCGGATACGGGACGCTCCGACCCGGTCTTAGTGTCAGGCGGTCATAATGACAGGAGGAAAGAGAGAAATGATTTCTAAGGAAAAAAAGACAGCAATCATGAATGAGTACGCAAGGACGCCCGGCGACACAGGTTCGCCCGAGGTTCAGGTGGCGGTGCTGACCGCAAGGATCCAGGAGCTCACAGAGCATCTGAAAGTGAACCCCAAGGATCATCACTCCCGCCGCGGCATGCTGAAGATGGTAGGCCAGAGGCGCGGTCTGCTGGAGTACCTGAAGAAGAAGGATATCGAGAGGTATCGTACTCTGATTGAGAGGCTTGGCTTAAGAAAATAAGACAATCATAGAGAAAGCAGACTTGAGGCGTGAAAGACGGCTCAGGTCTGCTTATTCTTGAGTAAAGCAACAGGGAACAGAAGAAAGTTCCGAGACCGCTGAAAAGGATATGGGCTTCGGGCATTCCGCATATTTTTTTCAGTAGTTTCGGTGTCTTCTGTTCCTTATCATGCGGCAGGGGGATTCTCTCCTGTTGCCATAAACAGCCGTTGAAACGGTGGAATGGAGGAAAAATATGTACAAGACCTATGAAATGGAATTGGGAGGCCGCACGCTGAAGGTGGACATCGACCGCGTGGGCAAGCAGGCCAACGGATGCGCGTTCATGCACTATGGGGACACGGTGGTATTGTCCACCGCCACAGCGTCCGAGAAGCCCAGGGAGGGAATCGATTTCTTCCCCTTAAGCGTGGAGTTCGAGGAGAAGATGTACGCCGTGGGGAAGATTCCCGGCGGCTTCAACAAGAGGGAGGGAAAGGCCAGCGAGAACGCCGTGCTCACCAGCCGTGTCATCGACAGGCCCATGCGTCCCCTGTTCCCCAAGGATTACCGCAATGACGTGACCCTGAACAACATGGTCATGAGCGTGGATCCAGCATGCCGCCCCGAGATTGTGGCCATGCTGGGAGCCGCCATCGCCACCTGCATTTCGGACATCCCTTTTGACGGCCCCTGCGCCATGACCCAGATGGGCCTGGTGGACGGCGAGCTTGTAGTCAATCCTTCCCAGGAGCAGTGGAAGAAGGGCGATCTGAACCTGACCGTGGCCTCCACCAGGGAGAAAGTCATCATGATCGAGGCCGGAGCCAATGAGGTGCCGGAGGCGCGTATGATCGAGGCCATCTACAAGGCCCATGAGATCAACCAGACCATCATCGCGTTCATCGACAAGATCGTGGCCGAGTGCGGCAAACCGAAGCATGAATACACCAGCTGCGCCATCCCCGAGGAGATGTTCGAGGAGATTAAAAGAATTGTGCCTCCCCAGGAGATGGAGGTAGCGGTGTTCACCGACGACAAGCAGACCAGGGAGGGGAATATCAGGGCTATCACCGGGAAGCTGGAGGAGGCTTTCGCGGAGAACGAGGAATGGCTGGCCATCCTGGGCGAGGCGGTCTATCAGTACGAGAAGAAGACCGTGCGCAAGATGATCCTGAAAGACCATAAACGGCCTGACGGACGCGAGATTACGCAGATCCGTCCTCTCGCCGCGGAAGTGGACATCATCCCCCGGGTGCATGGCTCCGCCATGTTCACCAGAGGCCAGACCCAAATCTGCAACGTATGTACCCTGGCTCCCCTGTCCGAGGCCCAGAGGATCGACGGCCTGGACGAGAACGAGGTCAGCAAGAGATATATGCACCATTACAACTTCCCCTCCTACTCCGTGGGCGAGACCAAGCCTTCCAGAGGGCCCGGACGGCGTGAAATCGGCCATGGAGCGCTGGCGGAGAGGGCGCTTATCCCGGTGCTCCCCAGCGAGGAGGAGTTCCCCTACACCATCCGCACGGTGTCCGAGACCTTCGAGTCCAACGGCTCCACCTCCATGGCGTCCACCTGCGCTTCCTGCATGTCCCTGATGGCTGCGGGCGTGCCCATCAGGAAGATGGTGGCAGGCATCTCCTGCGGCCTGGTGACCGGGGATACGGACGATGACTTCGTGCTGCTGACGGATATCCAGGGCCTGGAGGACTTCTTCGGGGACATGGACTTCAAGGTCACGGGCACCACTGAGGGCATCACGGCCATCCAGATGGACATCAAGATTCACGGACTGACCAGGCCCATCGTGGAGGGCGCTATCGCCAGATGCCGCGAGGCAAGGCTCTTCATCATGGACAACTGCATGAAGCCCGCCATCTCCGCGCCCAGGGCGGAGGTAGGTCCTTACGCGCCCAAGATCATCTCCATCCAGATCGATCCCGAGAAAATCGGGGATGTGGTGGGCCAGAGAGGAAAGACCATCAATGAGATCATCGCCCGTACAGGCGTGAAAATCGACATCACCGATGACGGCAATGTCTCCGTATGCGGCACTGACAAGGAAATGATGGACAAGGCCGTGGACATGGTCAAGACCATCGTCACGGACTTCGAGGCAGGCCAGATCTTCCAGGGCAAGGTGGTCAGCATCAAGGAGTTCGGCGCGTTCCTGGAGTTCGCCCCCGGCAAGGAGGGGATGGTGCACATTTCCAAGATTGCAAGGGAGAGGATCAACCGGGTGGAGGATGTGCTGACCCTGGGGGATGTGGTCACGGTAGTCTGCCTTGGAAAGGACAAGATGGGCAGGATCAGCTTCTCCATGAAGGACGTGGCGCAGCAGGTGAAGAAAAACTGACAGATTCGTAGTATAGCAGCCGATGAAAATGGTATGAGGAAGGGAGACTGTGAGAGCGGTCTCCCTGAATTATATATAGGTATTCAGTATAAAGACAGTCCACGGATGCGGAACTGGAACAGGAGGTTATTTATGCTATCAAGAGAACTGGTAAAAGAAGCGCTGCGGCGGGCCCTGGCAACCGGCGCTGACTACGCGGAGGTGTTCGCGGAGCACAGCCTGAACAAAAACATCAACATCATCTCCGGCAAGACGGACAAAATCGGGGATACCGTGATTTCCGGCGTGGGCATCCGCATATTCAAGGGAACCCGCTGCGTGTCGGGTTCGGCCTCTTCCCTGGCGCCGGAGGCGATTCTAGGCTGTGCCTCCAAGGTGGCCGATGCCCTTACGGGAATGCCCCTTGTCCGGGACATCGTCCTGAGGGAGCGCCTGTTCGGGAACATCCACCCAGTGAGGGTGGTGCCCGGGGATGTGTGCAACGCGGAAAAAATCGACTATCTGCGCCAGGCCTGTCTGGCGGCAAAGGGCTACAGCGATGAAATCAGCCAGGTCAGCGGCACCTTCCTGGAGGTGGACCACAAGATTCTCATCGCCACCAGCGAGGGACTCTTCGCCCAGGACAGACAGATCCGCACCAGGGTCATCGTTTCTTCCATCGCCAGCGGGAATGGGGAGAACCAGGACGGCGCCGTAAACCACGGCGCACGGAAAGGGATGGAATTATTGGAGGAATATGACCCCAAGGCTCTTGGCAGGGAGGCTTCCCGCCAGGCAGTCACCATGCTGCACGCGGGCTATATCAAAGCGGGCACCATGCCTGTAGCCATTGAGAACGGATTCGGAGGCGTGATTTTCCACGAGGCCTGCGGGCATTCTCTGGAGGCAAGCTCCGTGGCCCTGGGCCAGTCCCAGTTTGCCGGGAAGCTGGGAGAGCAGATTGCCAATGCGAAGGTGACGGCCATCGACGACGGCACCATTCCCAATGCCTGGGGTTCCTTCAATATCGACGACGAGGGGACTCCGGCCCGGAGGAATGTGCTCATTGAAAACGGCATCCTGAAAAACTATATGATCGATAAGCTGAACGGACGCAGGATGGGCATGGCGTCCACCGGAAACTCTAGACGCCAGAGCTACCAGTTTGAGCCCACATCCCGCATGACCAACACCTACATAGCAGCGGGAGAGGACGAGGACAGGGACATCATCGCTTCCATCGGATACGGCCTCTATGCAAAGAGCATGGGTGGCGGCTCCGTGAACCCTGTGACAGGCCAGTTCAACTTTTCCGTGGACGAGGGCTATGTCATCCGAAACGGAGAGATCTGCGAACCGGTTCGGGGAGCCAGCCTTATCGGCAAAGGCTCTGAGATACTGATGAATATCGATATGGTGGGAAAGAACGTGGCCAGGGCCCAGGGCATGTGCGGCGCTTCCTCCGGCAGCATTCCTACAGATGTAGGACAGCCATTGATCAGAGTCTCTTCCATTGTAGTGGGAGGACGCTAGGGGGCTCCAGGACTGACTGGGCAGGAATATGTGCCGATGACAGGCGGAATGAGAGGTTAAGATGACATATCAGGAATTCAAGGAAGCCGTGATTAGATACGCCCGGGAAAACGGGATTGCGGATTATGAGCTGTATTATACGGAGAGCGAGTCTGCTTCCGTGGAGATTTATCAGGAGGAGGTAAAGGGCTACAGCACACAGAACAGCTCCGGAGTGTGCTTCCGCTGCGTCCTGGACGGGAAGGCGGGCTATGCCTCCACGGAAAACTGCACGGAGGAGGAAGCCAAGTCCCTGGTGCTCAGGGCCCTGGACAATGCGGGCTCCATCGAGAGCGAGGAGAAGGCCTTCATCCATGAAAAGGGAGACCGGTACGCGGCACCGGAAGAGAGCAGCATGACCCAGCCCACAGGCGGCGAGCTGACGGATGCCGCGCTGGCTCTGCAAAAGGAGCTGTACCGGGCGGATCAGCGAGTGACGGACGGCACCCAGGCCTATATGGCCTATGAGGCGGAAAAGTATGCCCTATACAATTCCAACGGCCTGGATCTGGAGGATAGGGTGAAGAGCGCCATGTGCTATGCCATGCCTCTGGTAGCCGACAGCGGGGAAATGTACGACGGCTTTGAGATGAAGTTAGGCGACATGAAGGATTTTGATATCAAAGCCATCGCGGCGGACGCGGTGGAGGACGCGGTGGCTGCCATAGGCGCGGGCAGCGTGCCCAGCGGAAAGTACACGGTGGTATTCTCCAACA
Source organism: uncultured Acetatifactor sp. (assembly GCF_948601915.1). Taxonomy (NCBI): domain Bacteria; kingdom Bacillati; phylum Bacillota; class Clostridia; order Lachnospirales; family Lachnospiraceae; genus Acetatifactor; species uncultured Acetatifactor sp. The sequence goes on from NZ_CAPDXS010000028.1 coordinate 29,943, forward strand.
AGACCATGGCCACGCTGTTGATGACATATGCTTCCGTCTTCTCCGCGGAGGCGGCCCAGAAGGGAATGTCTTTGCTGAACGGAAAAGAAGGGGAAAAAATCGCCGCGGACTTCATCACCATCGTGGACGACCCGTCATATCACAACAGCGTAATGAAGAGGAGCTTTGACGGAGAGGGCGTTGCCACCTACGCCAAAAATGTAGTGGAGGACGGCGTCCTCACCACGCTGCTGCACAACCTGAAGACAGCGGCCAATGCGGGGGTGAAGTCCACTGGAAACGCGGGCAGGCCTTCCTATGCCTCTGTCATTGGCGTCAGCCCCTTTACCTTTTACATCCGGCCCGATGGAGAGGCCGGGGAGAAGACAGCGGGGAAAGTGCCGGAAGACCTGCTGCGAAAGGCGGACAACGGCATCTATGTGACGGAGCTGACAGGCCTGCACGCGGGTGCCAGCGCGGTCACCGGCGACTTTTCCCTGTCTGCCAGGGGATTCCTGATCGCGGAGGGCGCGAAAGCCGCTCCCGTCAAGAATTTTACCGTATCCGGAAACTTCTTCGACTTGCTGAAAAGTGTGGAGGTTCTGGGGAAAGACCTGGATTTCGTCCGGGGAACATTCGGCTCCCCCTCGATGCTGATCCGGAACCTGGCCATCGCGGGCGAGGAGTGACTTGCGCCGATTGTGAATGGCAGCAGAAGAAAAGTGTGGAAAAGCGTATGGCTGTAATTGCAGTCATGCGCTTTTTTTAAATTTTCTTTATAGTTATTTTATTGTATTTCCTACAAAAAAGTTTAAAATGTTACATAGTGGGTGGAGGAAAGTATTGTTTTGCCTTTGAGGAGGAATGAGCATGAGAGAAAAGCTGCAGCGGTTTATGTGGGGGCGCTACGGTACGGATCGTTTCAACCAGTTTCTGATGTTTGTCGCCATTGTATGTCTGCTGGTCTCCTTTATTGGAGGAGGGGCGTTCTATCTGCTGGCCACGGCAGTGATGGTATATGCGTATTTCAGGATGTTCTCAAGGAACGTGAGCAAGCGTTCTCTGGAGAACCAGTGGTATCTGAAGCGCGAGATGAAGGTCAGGAGCTTTTTCCTGAAAAAGAAGAAGGAGCTGGCCCAGCACAAGGACTACCATATCTATAAATGTCCGAACTGTAAGCAGAAGATCCGTGTACCGAAGGGAAAGGGCAGGATTGCCATAAGCTGCAGGAAATGCGGAAATGAATTCATCAAAAAGAGCTGAAGACTGGTTCCGGGATGCCGGGATGTCCGTGGAGGTTTGCGATGTTCGGGTATATTATTGTAAACAAGGCAGAAATGAAGTTCAAGGAATTTGATGTATACCATTCCTACTATTGTGGCATGTGCCGGGATCTGAAGAAGAAGTACGGCGTCTGCGGACAGCTTTCCCTGAGCTATGACATGACCTTCCTGGCCATCCTGCTGACCGGGCTGTATGAGCCCCAGACCTGCCGGGAGAGCTGCAAGTGCATCGTCCATCCCTTCGAGAGCCATGAGACCAGGAGGAACGTATTCACGGAGTACGCGGCGGACATGAACATGCTGTTCGCCTATTATAAATGCCAGGACGACTGGGAGGATGAGAAGAAGATCCTGAAGCTGGCCTACGGCAGGCTCCTGGAGGGAAAGGCCGGGAGGCTGAAGGCAATCTATGCGGACAAGGTGCGGAAGATAAACCTGCTGATGCAGGATTTCTCCGATGCGGAGAAGGAAAAGGACACGGACATCGATGCCCTGGCGGGGCTGTTCGGCAGGGTCATGGCGGAGATCATGGCGGTGCGGGAGGACGAATGGGCCGGGAACCTGCGGAGGCTGGGATTCTTCCTGGGGAAATTCATCTATCTGTGCGACGCCTATGAGGACGTGGAGGAGGACATCAGGAAGGGGACGCCGAATCCGCTGAAGCCCCGGTACGCAAGCCCTGACTTCGAGGAGGAGTGCAGGACGATCCTGACCATGATGATATCGGAGTGCTGCAAGGAGTTCGAGAAGCTTCCCATTCTGGAGAACGTGGAGATTCTCCGCAATATCCTGTATTCCGGTGTCTGGGGCAGATATGAGGCTGTCCGCGAGAAGCGGAAAAAGGAACATGCGCGGGTGACGTCCATGGGCTCCGAAGCGTGATAGAGTAAAGCTTTGCAAGAATTTTGGGCGGCGGTATCTGTCCGGGAAACGAGGAAAATATGTACGACCCTTACGGTGTGTTAGGCGTGAGCAGGAATGCTTCCGAGGAAGAAATCAAAAAAGCATATAAGGCGCTGAGCCGCAGGTATCATCCCGATGCCAATGTGAACAATCCGAACAAAGCCCAGGCAGAGGAGAAATTCAAGGAGATCCAGGCGGCATACCAGCAGATCATGAAGGAGCGCACCTCTGGCTACGGAGGCAGCTATGGCAGTTCCGGGTATGGAGGCGGCTATGGCAGAAGCTCCTCCGGCGGTTACGGCAGAAGCTCTTCCGGCGGGGCCCAGGGCGGCCAGGGAGGCGGGGCTTTCTGGGGCTTCGGCGGCCCTTTCGGGGGTTTCGGCTTCGGCGGCTTCGGCCAGGGGATGGACACCGGCTATGAGGAGAACAACTATATCCGCTCCGCCGGAAACTATATCCGCAACGGTTATTATAAAGAAGCCAGGACGGCTCTGGACGGCATGGATGCCAGGGACAGGAACGCCAGATGGTATTACTACAGCGCCATCGCCCATTCCGGGCTGGGGAACAATGTGGCGGCCCTGGAGCACGCGAAGCGGGCTTCGGCCATGGAGCCGGACAACGGGGACTACCGCAGCCTGGTACAGCAGTTCGAGAACGGAGGCAGCTGGTACGAGCAGAGGCAGGCCCAGTACGGCTATCCCACCGCAGGGGTGGGGAATCTCTGCGCCAGATGGGTCTGTACCTTCATGATGTGCAATATGTGCTGCTTTGGCGGAGGATGCTGCGGCGGCCACGGAATGTATTATTATTGAGCCCGCCGAAGGGGATATCCTGCGGGAGAGGGATTGAGAGAGTTCTATGGTACTTATAATTTCATATAATATGCCTGTTCGAAGCTGTTGACAAACGGGGACAAATGCTTTATCCTGTTCATATGGATAGAACATATGTTCTGAAAAGGAGATGGGGCTATGAGGAGAAGGACAGGCGCGGTGATTGAAGGCTATGGCTGTGGCAGAAGAGGGCGAATCCTCTGCCGCAGCTTTTTGCGGGCCTGTGAGGCCGGGCGGCAGCGGCCCGGCGCGGATTTTGGGAGGGAATTTTAGGGGAGAATCGCAGGAATCGCATGACATTTGGAAGAAATAGGGGTATACTTTCTATTGGAAACATATGGATATGAATCAATATGAACCAGAAAGGAGCTTCCGGAAATGTCATTTATTCCAAGACCACAGGAAATCTATAAGCATTTTAAAGGAAATCTGTATCAGGTGACGGCTATCGCGACCCACAGCGAGACGCAGGAGCAGCTTGTGATCTATCAGGCGCTCTACGGGGATTTCAGGATTTATGCCAGGCCGCTGGATATGTTCGTGAGCAGGGTGGACAGGGAGAAGTATCCGGATGTCGGGCAGGAATTCCGCTTTGAGCTCCAGGGGCCGGGGGCGGAGAGGCAGCGGGCCGAATCGGAACCGGAACCCGGGGACTGCGTGGCTGGCGGAATCGGGACGGAGCCGGAGCACGTGGCTGGCGGAATCGGGGCGGAACCGGGGTACGTGGCTGGCGGTACAGGGACAGCGGCCGGAGTGGAGGAATGGGCCGACGCCGAGGAAGCATCCGGCGCAGAGTCTGCCGCAGAAGCGTTAGATCCCTTCGTGATGGAATTTCTGGATGCCGACAGCTATGAGCAGCGGCTGAACATCCTGGCCGGCCTTCATCACAGGATCACGGATGGAATGATTACCACCATGGCCATCGCCTGTGACATAGAAATCGACGACGGGGATACCGAGGAGCGGTATGAGGCGCTCAAGACCTGTCTGCAGACCCTGGAGAGATACGAGTGCAACCGGCTGCGGTGAGCCCCGGCCTCTCCTCTGCGAAGCGATAAGCGCAGACGGTTTCAAGCGCGGCAGCATGGCGCGTGGAACCATGTGGCATGGAATCAGGAAAGGAGAGGCATATGGCAGTACATCTGGACAGGAAAATGGTGATAGGGGTCTCATCCAGGGCCCTCTTCGATCTGACCATAGAGAACGGTATCTTCGAGAGGGAGGGGCTGGAGGCGTACTGCAGCTACCAGGTGGAGCATGAGCAGGACATCCTAAAGCCCGGGCCTGGCTTCGGCCTGATCAAGGCATTGCTTAGGCTGAACGAATACGGGCAAGGGGAGGATTTGGTGGAGGTCATCATCATGTCCCGCAACAGCCCGGACAGCTCGCTTCGGGTCTTCAACTCCATCGCCCACTATGGCCTGGACATCACCCGCTCGGTGCTGGTGAGCGGAGCCTCACTGGCTCCCTACCTCACGGCCTTCCATACAGACCTGTTCCTATCCGCCTACGAGGACGATGTGCGCAGCGCCATAGACAGCGGCATCGCGGCGGGAATCATCTGCACGGAGCATAGGGCGCAGGGCACCCCGGCACAGCCCCGGACAGCGGGCCATGGTGAGGCGGGGGGACACCCGGAGACAGCAGGCCAGGCCCAGGTGATACCCATGCAGGCCAGGGCATATCCTGAAATCCGCATCGCCTTTGACGGGGACGCGGTGCTGTTCACAGACGAATCGGAGATGATTTTCAAGGAAAAGGGCTTAAGCGCCTTTGAGGAGAACGAGCGCAGCCGCGCCAGGGAGCCCCTTGCGGAGGGGCCCTTCGCGAAATTCCTGAAGAAGCTCTCCGACCTGCAGCGGGAGCTGGGGACGGAAAAGTCCCCCATCAGGACGGCGCTGGTGACCTCCCGGTGCGCCCCGGCCCACGAGCGCGTGCTGCGTACCATGCGGTCGTGGAACGTGCGGGTGGACGAGGCGTTCTTCCTGGGAGGGCTGGAGAAGCGGGACGTCCTGAAGGCCTTCGGGGCGCAGATATTTTTCGACGACCAGTCCATACATACCGCAAGCGCGGCCCAGTCCGTCCCGGCAGCCCGGGTGCCCTACGGCAGGGCAGAGGGAGCTGCCAGACATCGGGAGAAGGCTTAGACGAGACGGCAGCCCATCCGGCCAGGCAAAAGCCATGGTGCAGGTTGACAGGTGAAGTACGGACAAGGAGCTGAGATTTTCAGATGGAATATAGAGATATCACAAGGGGACGCTTCCTGGAGCGTCCCAACAGGTTCATCGCCCGGGTGGAGATTCAGGACGGGCAGGACGGGGAACCGCAGGTGGAGACCGTCCATGTAAAGAATACCGGCAGGTGTCGGGAGCTGCTGCAGAAGGGGGCATGCGTCTACCTGGAGAAAAGCGGCAATCCCGCCCGCTCCACAGCCTACGACCTTGTGGCAGTGGAAAAGGGGGAGCGCCTGGTGAACATGGATTCCCAGGCCCCCAACCGGGCAGTGGAGGAATGGCTGCGGGGCGGCGGCTTCCGTCCGGATGTGACTTTGGTGAAGCCGGAGGCAGTATATGGAGGCTCCCGCTTCGACTTCTATATAGAGGCGGGAGGGGAGCGGATCTTCATGGAGGTCAAAGGCGTCACCCTGGAGGACAGAGGCATAGTGCGCTTCCCGGATGCTCCCTCGGAGAGGGCCGTGAAGCATGTGGAGGAGCTGGTGGCCGCTAAGAGACAGGGCTACCGGGCCTTTGTGCTGTTCGTCGTCCAGATGGAGGATGTGCGGTACTTCACCCCCAACAGGGCCACCCATCCGGAATTTGCGGACGCCCTGTGCAAAGCGGCCCGGGCGGGGGTGGAGATCCTGGCCTTTGACTGTCTGGTGAGGCCGGACTCCATGACGTTGAACCGTCCTGTCCCAATCGCCCTGACGGATGGCGAAGCGCCCTGCATTAATGAAACATTTAGAAAAAACTTAGGAAAGAATAAGCTTGGAGCTATATGCATCCCCCTTCTAAAATGGTATGATAAGAGCAGACGGATTCTGCCCTGGAGGGAACTGCCCACGCCTTACCGCGTATGGGTGTCGGAGATCATGCTGCAGCAGACCAGGGTGGAGGCCGTGAAGCCCTATTTCGAGCGATTCATGAAAGCGCTGCCGGATATCGGCGCCCTTGCGGAGGCGGAGGAGGAGACGCTTCTGAAGCTGTGGGAGGGACTGGGATATTACAATAGAGTCCGGAACCTTCAGAAGGCCGCGGTCCAGATACAGAAGGCCTACGGCGGCCGCATGCCGGACACCTACGAGGCTCTGCTGACCTTAAGCGGAATCGGCAGCTATACGGCAGGGGCGATTGCCTCCATCGCGTTCCAGCGCCCTGTCCCGGCGGTGGACGGAAACGTCCTGCGGGTGGTGGCAAGGCTTGAACAGGACGGACGCTGCATCGACGATCCGAAGGTGAAGACATCGGTGGAGCAGGCCCTGAAGGAGATCATGCCCGAAGACCGCCCGGGGGACTTCAACCAGGCCATGATGGAGATAGGTGCCTGCGTCTGCCTCCCCAACGGCGCTCCTCTGTGCGGGGAATGCCCTCTGGCGGATCTGTGCGACAGCCGCAGGGCGGGCACACAGCAGGACTATCCAAAGAGACAGGCCAAAAAGGCCAGGCAAGTGGAGGACAAGACTATCCTGATAGTCCGAAACGGCGACAAGACGGCCATCAGGAAGCGCCAGGGCAGAGGGCTGCTGGCAGGCATGTACGAGTTCCCCTCCATGGAGGGCTTTCGCACTGCCGAGGAGGTGGCCGATTATCTGGCGGATAGCGGGCTGGAAGCCCTGGACATACAGCCCCTGGAGGACGCGAAGCATATCTTTACCCACAGGGAGTGGCATATGAAGGGGTACATGGTCAGCGTGGAGGGGACGCCGGTTCAGAAGTCCGGCCCTGCCAGGGACTGGATCTATATCGAACCGCAGCAGACAGAGGATAAATATCCGATTCCTTCAGCTTTTGGTGCATATACGAAATATTTGAGCATCAAACTGGGCAAGAATAGACATTAGTAAGAACATTCATAATGAAGAAAGAGCATTCATAGGAGGAAGAAGGACTGTGAAACTATTATCTGTAGCGATTCCATGCTATAATTCTGAAAACTACATGAGGAAATGTGTGGATTCTCTGCTGGTGGGCGGAGAGGACGTGGAGATCGTCATCGTGGACGACGGTTCCGTGAAGGACAGGACCGCGGAGATTGCGGACGAGTACCAGCGCAGATACCCCACCATCGTTAAGGCTGTCCACCAGGAGAACGGGGGCCATGGCGCTGCCGTCAACACGGGTATCCAAAACGCCACCGGCCTTTACTTCAAGGTGGTGGACAGCGACGACTGGGTGAAGAAGGAGGCCTACCTGCAGGTGCTGGACACCTTGCGGGAGATGGCAGGGGGGGCCCCTTCCCTGGATATGCTGGTCTGCAATTTCGTTTACGAGAAGGAGGGCGAGAAGCGCAAGAAGGTCATGCACTACCGCCATATCCTGCCGGAGGGCCGGATGGTGAGCTGGGAGGACTGCCACCGTTTCATGAAGGGGCATTATATCCTGATGCACTCCGTGATCTTCCGGACGAAGCTGCTGAAGGAATGCGGCCTGCAGCTGCCGGAGCATACCTTCTATGTGGACAACCTCTACGTGTTCGAGCCCCTGCCCTTCGTGAAGAACATGTATTACCTGGACGTGAACCTGTACCGCTATTATATCGGCCGGGAAGACCAGTCGGTGAACGAGGAGGTCATGATATCCCGGATCGACCAGCAGCTTAAGGTCAACAGGATTATGATCGACTACCTTGTGGACAGGAAGCCGGAAATCATGAAGAACAAGCGCCTTTACCAGTATATGTTCAACTATCTGGAAATCATCACGACTGTGTCTTCCGTCCTGCTGATCCGCTCCGGCACGGAGGAGGGCCTGGAGAAGAAGAAGGAGCTCTGGAAGTACCTGAAATCAAAGGACAGGAAGCTGTTCCTGCGGATGCGCAACGGCCTGCTGGGCTATGCCATGAACCTGCCGGGCAGGGGAGGGCGGAAGATTTCCGTGGGCGGGTATAAGATCTGCCAGAAGATTTTTAAGTTCAACTGAAATCGAGGGTTTCGGTTGAGGTATGCCATAATCTGATAAATGCCGTAAAATCAACGTTTCCGAGAGAATTTGGTCTTACGGCAGCATACCTAATTAGGTATGCTATAAATTGATGGAATCCATTGATTTCTCTAGCTTTTTGAGGATTGGCATACCTAATAAAAGCGTCACGGTTTAATAGAAGTCTTTTGGTTGAAGTCATTTGACTGAAGCCTTTCGATTAAAGCCTTATGATTGACGCATTGGATTAAAGGATATGAAAACTCCCGGAGCCGCCAGCCCCGGGAGCATTTTTGTGGTTTTATGTACGCGGCCTCTTTACATGGAGACCCGCTTTTTCATCCTGCGCTGCGCCCATGCCGCCAGCACCAGATCCCTTCTGTACACCAGGATGTACATGACGGTTCCCAGCCCGAGGGCGGTGGCCACATCGAAGACGGAATGCTGCTTGATGAACACAGTGGACAATATGATGGAGAGGGCCAGGATGCCGGAGGCTATCCGGATGCCCTTCTTCTCCCGCAGCGCGCTGCAGCGCATGACGGCGAAATGAGCGCCCATGGAATTGTACACATGGATGCTGGGCCACAGGTTCGTGGGCGTGTCGACCTTCCACAGTACGGAGATAGCCTGCGTGAACACATTGTCCCGGGGCATCTCGTCAAGCCGCAGGTGATGGCCGTTGGGCCACAGCGTGGAGATGATCAGGAAGACCGTCATGCCCGTGAACAGAAAGGTGCAGCAGCGGTAATATTCCTGTTTATTCTTAAAGAAGAGGAAGACCACTACCAACGACACATAGGCGAACCACAAAAGGTACGGGACGACGAACGCCTCACAGAAGGGGATATAATCGTCCATGCCCACATGGATGACCGTGTAGTCTCTTCTGTTGCGGCCCTCCAGCCACGCGAACCATGTCAGATAGATGACCATGTAGATTGCCAGGGGAACAGCATGCCTGTATTTCAGGTACAAGCCCTTTATTTTTTCCATTTTTGCAAACCAGACCTTTCTTCTATTTTGCTTATGTTGTTTACTAGTCAATATCTAGTATAGCTTGGTAAGATGAAAAATCAATGGGCTTTCTTGGTTTTTTAGTATTATTTAGAATTTCTTAAGGTTTGTTTCGCCTGAGAACATAGGGGCACGATTTTGTGGGTTTAATGGCTTGCTGCAACACTTTTGTCGGTTATAATAGATGAAAGGTTATTTGGAATCTTTTGGATAGAATGACATTAAGCTACCGGAAAAGGCAAAACGTAATGCTTTAGGTTCTATTTATGGCAAATTGCTTCGCGGCAGAATGAATTCCTGAATGTGTTAGATGTTTATGTCTACATTTTATGTCCGGTTATTATATAAAAAAGTTCGCCTTACTGGCATGTAAGGCGAACTTTTTTATTACTTTTATCATTTTATACCTATTGGGGCTATTCTGCAAGCTTAATTTCTTTTTTATTAATATTTACTAATTTTAATCCTGTTTTCCACGTCCTTTCTATATGTTTTTCAAAGAAATTTTAGTTAATTTACCTTATTTGGCGGTTGGTCGCGCTTCATGCGCTGCTTCCCGAAAGGGGGCCTGGATGCCGGAGAAGCTCCCAAAAAGTTCGCCTTACATGCCAGTAAGGCGAACGATTTGGAAATCGGTAAGATTTGCGGGGAATGTATTCCGGTATGTTCAGGTGGACATGCATTGCAGACTTTTTCCTACGGCTTGTGTAGGATAGGGCCATTAATATCTATGTATAATGGCCTTGGAGCTGACTCGCTTGGCCGAAAGATAGACAGTTGCGACGGATATGGGGTGTAAAATGGCAGAAATGAATGGAATGGCTGGAACAGAATGCTACAGAAAGCAGAATCAGCTTTCTGCTGGTAAGCCGTACAATAGAAAGCAAGAGCAGCTTTCTATTGTCAAGTATTATGAGAAGATGCGGGAAATGGGGTGCTTTTCCCTGCAGGATGTCATTGATATGGTAGGGGAGCAGTCCGCAGTGAAATATCTGGTGAATGACTATCAGCGGAAAGGCTACATTGACCGGATACACCGTAACCTGTATACAGTGATGGATACAGAGACTGAGGAACCGGTGCTGACACGGTACCAGATTGGCAGCAGACTGTTTTCGGATGCATATATTTCCCATCGCAGTGCGTTTGAGGTGTGGGGATTTGCGCCGCAAGCAGGAAATGAGGTCTTTGTGGCGACAGAAACGCGATTTACGGATTTTCGGTATAATGGGGTCTTCTATCGCAGGGTGCTCCGGAGGGCAGGAGCTGACACGGAATGGATTTCAGGAACCATGGTGACAAGCCTGGAGCAGACAGTGGTGGATTGCATCCATAGTTTTGAGGGGATTGCCGGATTGGAACAAATTGTGGAATGTATTGTGCGGCTACCGCAGATGGATGCGGACAGGCTGCTGGCTAGTCTGGAGCGGTATGGGAATGGGTATCTGTATCAGAAGTGCGGGTATGTGCTGGAGCAGCTGCAGGATTATGTGAAGCTGCCAGAATCATTCTACCGGGAGTGCAGGGAGCACTGCGCTAGTACAGTTCGGTATATGCTGAAAGGGAAGGATGGGCTGATTTATCACAGAGGGTGGGGGATTTATGCGCCATCGATAGCCGGGCAGATGGAAAGAACAGATGTGTGAGCTTTGAAAAAACAACAGTTTAAGGGCTTTATGGATGGAAAACAGGTAACGCTTATACAGCATATAAACCAGATGATTTTTTAACCTCATGAAAAGCCTAAACCTCTTCGTTATTACACAGATGAAAATATATGGAGCGATATAATTCTACGAAAAGAATTCGTAGAAGAAGGGATGGTTTAAATCAATGGAATTTGAACATAAAGTTGACAAAGCATCTATCCCTACAATTAGCATTCTCAATGTAGATATCGCTGCAATTAATATGGATTGGTTAATAAGATTTACTGAGAAAAATGTGGAGCAACTCTCTGGTGATTATATCTGCGTTTCCAATGTACATACCACAGTGACCAGTTACGAGGATGAGAATTATTTAGCAGTACAGAACGGTGGTATTCTTGCAATCCCAGATGGAGGTCCATTATCATCCGTTGGACGAAAGCGTGGCGCAGAGAACATGTCACGGACACCTGGTCCTTCCTATATGGATGAGATTATGAGGATATCCGTTGCCCATGGCTGGAAGCATTACTTTTATGGGTCAACACATGAAACGTTGTATAAGCTGAGAAGAGAACTTGAAAATAAATATCCCGGTCTTCAAATTGTGGGAATGTACAGTCCACCTTTCCGACTGATGACTGATGAGGAGGATGCGGAGATTATAGCGGCCATGAATGAAGCTGATCCCGATTTCCTTTGGATTGGATTAGGAGCACCAAAACAGGAAAATTGGATGGTAGCGCATCAGGGGCGAGTGAAAGGGCTCATGGTTGGTGTCGGTGCAGCTTTTGACTATTTTGCTGGCAATATTAAGAGGGCACCCGGATGGATGCAGAAGGCAAATCTTGAATGGCTTTATAGACTGCTCCAAGATCCGAAGAGATTATATAAACGGTACTTTGTAACAAACAGCAAGTTTATTTGGAATGCTGTGATAAGAGGAAGATAGAATGGAATCTGAACACAAACAAAAGATACTTATGGTACATAACTATTATCAGATTCCCGGCGGAGAAGATACAGTTGTAGCTAACGAAAAAAGGCTACTGGAAGAACATGGGCATGAAGTTGTACTCTATACAAGACATAACAACGAACTAAAGAGTATGAGCAAATTTCTGAAGTTGAGTTTGCCATTTACAACAATTTTCAATCCAAGAACATATAGGGAAATTAAGAAGATTATTCGGAGAGAGAAAATTGAAATTGTCCATGTGCATAACACGCTGAATTTGATATCTCCCGCTGTTTATTATGCCGCTGTTAAATGTAGTGTTCCAGTTGTGCAGACCATTCATAATTTTCGATTTCTTTGTCCCGGAGCCACATTCTACCGAGATGGGCACATTTGTGAAGATTGCGTAAGTAAGGGATTGGGATGTGCCATAAAGCACAAGTGCTATAGAGGCAGCAGAGCCCAGACATTGGTATGTGTTGCCAGCACATGGATTCATAGACATACGAGAATTCTTGGGAAGATTAACTATATAGCATTGACAGAATTCAATAAAAAAAAGCTGTTGCAACTAAAGCAGATAAAATCTGATCGAGTGTTTGTGAAGCCGAACTTTACATTTGAAATAGAACCCGGAATCCGGGGGGTATGATGAATATTACCTCTTCATCGGAAGGATTGAAGAAATCAAGGGTGTAGAGATACTTTTAGAGGCATTCAAGGGAATGTTCAGTAAAGAGCACCTATCTAGAGCGGCAGCTATCATTGTACCTTTACAGTAGTATGAGACGTTCGGCATGATAATTGTTGAAACATACGCCGCAAATATACCCTTGATAGTTGGAGATATTGTTAACATAGCAATTCTGGTCGAGGATGTGGTGTCACCGGCGTGAAGTTTGAGTACAACAGCATAGAGACACTAATAACTGTTTTGGATAAGGTCGAAGGCAAAATGGACGAGAACGGTTATAGAAAATATATGAAGGAGTTCAGTCCTGAGGTAAATTACAAGTACTTCATGGCTGTGTATAAGGCAGTACAATGAGTTTTATTTATGTAGGACGATTGGATGAACTGAAAGGAGTTAGGACACTATTTGAGGCTTGGAAGGTGATGAAGGACAACGCACCGGAACTAAAGGTCTGTGGTACAGGGCCTTTAGAAGATTGGTGTAGGGAGTTTATTGATAAGCATTGCCTTATTATGGTATCTATGTTAGGAAATGTCCCAAATACAGAGGTCAGGAGATTGGTAGCTGACAGTAAAGCGTTGATTCTGCCAACACAGTGGTATGAGGGATTTCCAATGACGATTGTGGAGGCATATTCGGTTGGATGCCCGGTTGTTGGTAGCAACATTGGTAATGTGGGATGTTTGATTGAAGAGGGAGTGACAGGGTGGAAGGTTGATGCTGGAGATGCTGATAAACTTGCTAAAAGGATATTAAGTTTCAGTACTTGTGATAGAGATGAAATCCTGAAGATATACAAAGAAAAGTATTCGGATAGTCAAAGCCTTAACAGACTGCAGGCAATTTACTCAGTTTTAGTATAGATGGAGGTTTATGATGAAGATTGCTTTTTTTGTGCAGCATATGATAATAGGTGGAGTTGAAAAAAACCTTTTGCGGCTTTGCAATGCACTATTGTTAAAAGGACATGATATTTCTATATATGCAATAAAAGCATATGGCGAATTGATAGAACAAATACCGGAAAACGTTAAATTCTATGAGATACCAATGGAATCATCAGCTAGAAAGGTAATACCAGTAGGAGGAATTAAAATTGCTACGAAAAGATTGATGTCATGTCATAAGTATGGTCAAGCTATGGGTATGATTCTTCGTTACTTGAATAACAAAACAGGTTTCACTGAACTTTGTTATGATTTGAACAAAATTCCAAAACTAAGCGAGAAATACGACATAGCTGTCAATTATCACATTCATTCACCATTCTTGGTATGGTATTTGTCAGAACGCATTATTTCGATTAAAAAGTATACATGGATACA
>NZ_CAPDXS010000029.1:0-12430 GCF_948601915.1 uncultured Acetatifactor sp.
AGAAAAACGTTGAACGCGGACAGGCACATATCCAGTCTTCCTTTAACAATACCATTGTTACGCTGACGGATACACAGGGGAACGCCTTAAGCTGGGCAAGTGCCGGTGGTCTGGGATTTAGAGGTTCAAGGAAATCTACTCCGTATGCGGCTCAGATGGCCGCAGAGACAGCTACGAAGGCGGCTCTGGTGCATGGGCTGAAATCGGTCGATGTATTCGTGAAGGGCCCCGGTTCAGGCCGTGAGGCTGCCATCAGGGCGCTCTCCGCATGCGGCCTGGAGGTAGTGAGCATCCGTGACGTGACCCCTGTGCCCCACAATGGATGCAGGCCTCCCAAGCGCCGTCGTGTATAGTTAACGAAATATCGTTGGAAGAAGGTGCCCTGAGGCACTGTAAACAAACAGGAAAGAAGAGGAAAATAGAACATGGCAGTAAATCGCGTACCCGTATTGAAGAGATGCAGGGCCTTGGGCCTGGAGCCCTCCTACCTGGGCTATGACAAGAAGTCCAAGAGGCAGAATCTGAGAGCCGGCAAGAAAGTAAGCGAGTATGGCTTACAGCTTCGCGAGAAGCAGAAGGCAAAATTCATCTACGGCGTTCTGGAGAAGCCTTTCCGGAACTATTACAAGAAAGCCGACAGGATGAAGGGGATGACTGGTGAGAACCTGATGGTCATGCTGGAGAGGAGACTGGACAACGTGGTGTTCCGGATGGGATTCGCCAGGACTAGGAGAGAGGCGAGACAGGTAGTGGGCCATAAGCACATCCTTGTGAACGGCAAGAAGGTGAACATTCCCTCCTATCTGATCAAAGCCGGCGATGTAATCGAGCTCACCGAAAAGGCCAGATCCATGAACCGGTATAAAGAGATTGTGGAGGTGACCGGCGGCAGGCTGGTGCCCGAATGGATGGAATCGGATATGGAAAATCTGAAAGGAACAATCAGGAATCTTCCTACCAGAGAGATGATTGATGTCCCTGTGAACGAAATGCTTATTGTCGAGTTGTACTCCAAGTAAGCCCTGCTGGCCTCTGAGGCCATATCCCCACCGCAGACGGGAGGGATATGGCTTTGGAGCGCTTGTGTATTATAAAACAAAAAAAGGAGGGTATTCGAGTGTTTGAGTTTGAGAGACCCAATATTGAGGTTGCTGAGATTTCAGAAGACAAGAAGTATGGCAGATTCACAGTAGAGCCCCTGGAAAGAGGCTACGGTATCACCCTTGGCAATTCTTTGCGCAGAATCATGCTTTCCTCTCTGCCCGGCGCCGCGGTGAGCCAGATCAAGATTGAAGGCGTGCTGCATGAGTTCAGCGGTGTGCCCGGCGTCAAGGAAGATGTGACGGAGATCATCATGAACATCAAGAGCCTCGCCATCAAGAACAGCAGCGAGACCAATGAAGCCAAGACTGCATACATTGAATACGAAGGCGAAGGAATCGTACATGCTTCTGACATTCAGGCAGACCAGGATATCGAGATTCTGAACCCGGATTTGGTAATTGCCACACTCAGCGGCAAGGATGCCAAGCTCTACATCGAGCTGACCATCACCAAGGGCCGTGGCTATGTAAGCGCCGATAAGAACAAACACGAGGATTTACCGATTGGTGTGATTGCAATCGATTCTATATACACGCCTGCTGAGAGAGTAAATGTTTCGGTAGAGAATACCCGCGTGGGGCAGATTACCGATTACGATAAGCTGACACTGGATGTATTTACCAACGGGACGCTGGGGCCCGACGAGGCCGTGAGCCTTGCGGCCAAGGTGCTCAGCGAGCATCTGAGCCTCTTCATCGATCTGTCCGAGAACGCCAAGACCGCCGAGGTCATGGTGGAGAAGGAGGACGATGAGAGGGAGAAGGTGCTGGAGATGAGCATCGATGAGCTGGAGCTCTCCGTCCGTTCCTACAACTGCCTGAAGAGGGCAGGCATCAACACAGTGGAGGAGCTGTGCAACAAGACATCGGAGGACATGATGAAGGTCCGCAACCTGGGACGGAAGTCCCTGGAAGAGGTGCTGGCGAAGCTGAAGGAACTGGGCCTACAGCTTAACCCAAGTGAAGAGTAAATCAGAGACTGTGTAAGAAAGATAATCTGCGGGCGGTAAATCCAAAGGGTGCGCCTGCGGTTCATCTCTAAATGGAAATCAAGGTGCCGCAAGAGCGGATGCGCAAAGCGCCGCAAGAGCGGATGCGCTTGGCCAGTAAGACCAAAAGGCATGGTTGGGTGTACCATGAAAGGAGAAAGGAAACAATTATGGCAAAGTACAGGAAATTAGGCAGGACATCACCCCAGAGGAAGGCGCTTTTGAGAAATCAGGTGACCGCTCTTCTGTATCACGGGAAAATCGTCACCACCGAGGCGAGGGCCAAGGAAGTCAGGAAGATTGCGGAGCATCTGATCACCCTGGCCATCAAGGAGAGGGACAACTACGAGACGGTCACCGTTACCGCCAAGGTTCCGGTGAAGGACAAGGACGGCAAGCGCGTCAAGGAAGTGATCGACGGCAAGCGCGTCACCAAATTCGAGAATGTGGAGAAGGAAATCAGGAAGGATCTCCCCTCCAGGCTGCACGCGAGGCGTCAGATTCTGAGAGTGCTGTATCCTGTGGTATACGTTCCCACAGAGGCAGCGGGCCGCAAGAGGAACACCAAAGAGGTGGATTTGGTGGCGAAAATGTTCGATGAGTATGGCCCTAAGTACGCAAACCGCAACGGCGGCTATACCAGGATCATCAAGAAGGGCCTCCGCAAGGGCGATGCCGCCATGGAAGTCATTCTGGAGCTTGTTTAATAGCAGTATTTGATATATAGAAAAAGGGGGAGCCAATGGGAGATCATTGGTTCCCTTTTTACACAGGGAGCGATCATGAAACTCTTTCAGTATAACAAGGATGACGTAAAGAAGACTCTGGACATGGCATGGCCTGCGATACTGGAGTCGTTTTTCGCCGCGTTCGCGGGCCTGGTGGACTCCCTGATGGTGAGCTCCATGGGCTCCTACGCGGTGGCGGCGGTGGGGCTGACCACCCAGCCCAAATTCGTGGGGCTATCCCTGTTCATCGCCGCCAATGTGTCCATATCGGCTCTGGTGGCCAGGCGGAAGGGCCAGGGCAAGCGGGAGGAGGCGAACCAAATCTTCTCCACCTTCCTGGTGTTCATTGTGGTGATGGCCATTGCGGTCAGCGTCCTGATGGTGGCGCTGGCCGACCCTATCATCCGCCTCTGCGGCTCCGAGGAGCTCACCCATGACAGCGCGGTGCTGTATTTCAGGATCATCATGGGCGGCATGATCTTCAACTGCGTCCAGATGGGCATCAACTCCGCGCAGCGGGGCGCAGGCAACACCCGCATCACCATGCGCACCAATCTGGTGTCCAATACGGTGAATATCCTGTTCAACTACCTGCTGATCGGCGGGCATCTGGGCTTTCCGGCCCTGGGAATCAGGGGAGCGGCCCTGGCCACCGTGCTGGGGACTGTGGTGTCCAGCGTCATGAGCGTGATGTCCGTATGGAAGGACGACAATTTCGTAAGCATTCCCTACATAATAAAGAAGCGGATCAGGCCTGCCATGGAGGCCCTGAAGAACATCATCAAGGTGGGCTACAGCGTCTTCGCGGAGCAGATCCTCATGCGCATCGGCTTCATGCTGACCGCCATCATGGCGGCAAACCAGGGGACTGCGGCCATGGCGGCCCATCAGGTGGGGATGAACATCATGGGGCTGTCCTTCTCCTTCGGGGACGGCCTGCAGGCCACGGCGGTAGCCCTGATCGGGTTCAGCCTGGGGGCAAAGGAGCCGGAGCGGGCCAGGCAGTACGGCAAGACCTGCCGGATGATAGGCACCGTGATTTCGGTGGCTCTGGCCGTCATCTATTTCTTTGGGGCGCGGGCCCTCATGGAGCTTTTCTTTGCGGAAGAAGAAATCGTGGAGATCGGCATAGACATTATGCATATCATCATCTTCGTGGTCATCCTGCAGATTGCACAGGTAATCTATATGGGATGTCTGCGGGGGGCGGGGGATACGCTGTACACGGCGATCGCCTCCACCATCAGCGTCACTTTGGTGAGGACATTGGGCTCCTATTTCTTCGGCTATGTGCTGAACCTGGGGATAGCGGGCATCTGGGTGGGGGTGATCGCGGACCAACTGTCCCGGTTCCTCTTCGCCAGCATCCGGTTCCGCCGGGGGAAGTGGACGGAGATCAGGATCTAGGGAGCGGCGGGCTCCAGGGTTTTCTGGAAGTGCTGGTAATCCTTCACGCCGTTCCAGTCGCCGCCCCAGGTAAAGCCATGCCGGGTGAAGAGCTCATAGCATAAATCATCCTCGTCGATCTTGTGGGGGAAGCTCAGGTCCCTCCGGGCGTAGGGGAGGGCGGAGGCGGGGGAGACCTGCTCGGCGCCCTCCTCCGTATAGGTGACATAGGGATTGTACAGGGGGTTGATGTCGATGGCCAGGCCGTAGGCATGCTTCGACAGGCGGTCCGTATCGTCCACCGTGCGGTAGTTGAAACAGGAGGTATTGTTGTCCTCCATGGAGGCGGTGTCGTCCCCGTCGTATTCATCGATCAGGAGCACCTTCTCCAGCCTGTATTCATTGCGGTAGAGCTCCCGGAAGATTTCCGTCAGGTCGGCGGCTATGGCGGCATTGCAGACCAGCTCCCCCTCAGTGGGATTTCCGTCGTAGTCTATGTGCAGGATGTGGACATAGCGCAGTTCATCGAAGGTGATTTCCGGCGGCTCCGGGCTCTCTGCCCCCGCATCCTCCGCCGGATAGGAAACGCCCGTCATGTACCGGCGCAGGTTGTCGGAGACGGGCTCGTAATAGAAGCCCTCCTCCAGTGTGAAGCGCTGGTCCGCCTGGCTGGTGCCGTTCAGGACGGCCCCGGTCAGGGAGGAGACGGGGATGTCTTCCTCTTCGTCGGCGTCTCCCTCCGGGTCAGGGATGTTTTCAGGCTCCGGGGAGGGGCTGGGAGAGCTGTCCGGCAGCTCCGGGGTGGGCGTGGACACTGCGTCGGCGTCCTCTGGCGGCGCTGTGGGCTCCTGGGTGGGGCTGCCGCCATTGATATGGGCGTATTCGCTGAGGCTCATGGAATTGCTGCTGAACAGCCTGCTCAGGCTGCCTGCGATGACGACGATGGCAGCCAATACCACTACCATCTTCACGATTTTCTCTCTATCCATAAAAGATTCCTTTCTGTGGGTTCTGTGGGCTTTTCCCGTATCATTAGAATAGCACAGGAACGCGATTTTGTAAATCTGCGGAGAGGACAGGGAGGCTGCGCACAGGATGGGATATTACTGTTCACGGGTAGTTCCGCGAAGTGTTTTCGTGCGCATTTTGCACGAAAATCACGATGGGATTTTGTCTTGTAATCCCCGGCGGAATCTAATATAATGTCAGAGTGTGGAAAGATTTTACGAAAGGGACAGGGAAGGCCATGGGAATCATTCGGACAAAGGACCTGGTATACGAATATGTCAGGCGGGACGAGGAGGGCAATGTGGAGGGCTTCACCACGGCTGTGGACAAGGTGGACCTGGACGTGCAGCCCGGGGAGTTCATCGCCATCCTGGGGCATAACGGCTCCGGAAAATCCACCCTTGCCAAGCATATCAATGCCATCCTGAACCCCACGGAGGGCAGCGTCTGGGTGGACGGGATGGATACCTCGGAGGAGGAGCATATCTGGGACATCCGCCAGCGGGCGGGCATGGTGTTCCAGAACCCGGACAACCAGATCATCGGCCAGGTGGTGGAGGAGGACGTGGGCTTTGGGCCGGAGAACATGGGCGTCCCCACGAAAGAGATCTGGGAGCGGGTGGAGGAGAGCCTGAAGGCCGTGGGCATGTACGAATACCGCAGGCATTCCCCCAACAAGCTTTCCGGCGGCCAGAAGCAGCGGGTCTCCATCGCAGGGGTACTGGCCATGCACCCCAAGTGCATCGTGCTGGACGAGCCCACCGCCATGCTGGATCCCAAGGGCCGCAGGGAAGTCATCCGCGCGGTGCGGGCCCTGAATGAGGTGGAGGGCATCACGGTGGTGCTGATTACCCACTATATGGAGGAGACCATCCACGCGGACCGGGTATTCGTCATGGACAGCGGGAAAATCGCCATGGAGGGTACGCCCCGGCAGGTCTTCTCCCAGGTGGAGCGGCTGCAGGAGCTGCGGCTGGACGTGCCCCAGGTGACCTTGCTGGCCCATGAGCTGCGGAAAAAAGGAATCGGGCTGCCGGAGGGCATCCTGACCGTGGAGGAGTTGGCGGACGCCCTGGCGGGGAGCAGGTGACCGGGAAAGCCCCTGCCGGAAGCAGAGGGACGGAATCTGCAAAAATGGACGAGAGGTATCGATATGTCGATTATTCTGGATCATGTGAGTTATATATACGGAGAGGACGGCCCCCTGGCCGTGAAGGCCCTGGACGACGTAAGCCTCCAGATTCCGGACGGGCAGTTCGTGGGCATCATCGGCCATACGGGATCGGGGAAATCCACTCTGGTACAGCATATGAACGGCCTGCTGAAAGCCACCGGCGGCCATATCTATTTCAACGGGGAGGACATCTATGACAGGGACTTTCCCATGAAGAAGCTGCGCAGCAGGGTAGGGCTGGTCTTCCAGTATCCGGAGCACCAGCTCTTTGAGATAGATGTGTTCAGCGATGTGTGCTTCGGGCCGAAGAACCTGGGGATGGACAAGAAGGAGGCGGAATTGAAGGCCTTTGACGCCCTGCGCAAGGTAGGGATGCCCATGGAGCTGTACTACCAGTCCCCCTTCGAGCTCTCCGGCGGCCAGAAGCGCCGGGCGGCCATCGCGGGGGTGCTGGCCATGGCGCCGCAGGTCCTGATCCTGGACGAACCCACCGCGGGCCTGGATCCAAAGGGCAGGGAGGAGATATTGCGGCAGATCAAGGAGCTGCAGACCCAGACAGGCATGACCATCCTATTGGTGAGCCACAGCATGGAGGACGTGGCGGAGTATGTAGACAGGATTGTAGTCATGAATAAGGGGAAGGTCATGTACGACGGCGCACCCAAGGAGGTATTCGCCCATTACAGGGAGCTGGAGGAGGTGGGGCTGGCAGCGCCCCAGGTCACCTATATCCTTCACGCGCTGAAGGACAGGGGATTTGACGTGGACGTGAACGCCACCACCACCGGCGAGGCGGTGGACACCGTGCTGCACGCACTGGGCCGGATTCCGGAAGCCTTTCGCCCGTGAGCCGGGCCACAGTGAAGAGCAGGTTTTAGCGACTGTCAGTATAAATTTGGATACAGGCGAGGAGAGATATGCTGAGGGATATTACATTAGGACAATATTATCAGACGGAATCCGTGATCCACAGGCTGGATCCCCGGGTGAAGCTGGGGGGGACTTTAGGTTACATCATTTCCTTATTCTTCTTCCGGAACTTCCTGGGATATGGGGTGGCGGCCGTCTTTCTGGCCACGGTCATCGGCCTTTCCCATGTGCCGTTCCGGTTCATCGTAAAGGGGATGAAAGCGATCGTCTTTCTGCTTCTGATCACGGTGACCTTCAACCTGTTCCTGACACCGGGCAGGGAGCTGGTCTCCGTCTGGAAGCTGACCATCACGGTGGAGGGCCTGCGGACGGCCGTCACCATGGCAATCCGCCTGACCATGCTCATCATCGGCTCCTCCCTGATGACCCTGACCACCACCCCCAACAACCTGACGGACGGCATGGAGAGCATGATGAAGCCCCTGAAGGCTTTCCGGGTGCCGGTGCACGAGGTGGCCATGATCATGTCCATCGCCCTTCGCTTCATCCCGATCCTGCTGGAGGAGACGGACAAGATCATGAAGGCCCAAATCGCCAGAGGGGCGGATTTCGAGACGGGGAACATCGTGAGGAGGGCCAAGGCGCTGGTGCCGCTGTTGGTGCCCCTGTTCATCTCCGCCTTCCGCAGGGCGAACGACCTGGCCATGGCCATGGAGGCCAGGTGCTACCGGGGCGGGGAGGGCAGGACGAAGATGAAGCCCCTTATCTATCAGAGGCGGGACAGGCTGGGGCAGATATGCATTTTGGCCTATCTGGCGATCAGCATAACGGCGGGCAGGCTGCGGTTCTGAAAGATTACGCGCATGTCTTCCGTCCGGGGAGGCGGACAAAGACCTGGCGGACAGATACAGCGGCAGGACGCATCAGACAGATACATCCACCGGAAAGCCGCAGGCTGCCTGGCGGGAGAGAAAGGACAGGAGATGGAGAAGAAGCGCATCCGCATGACAGTGGCCTATGACGGCACCAATTATCACGGCTGGCAGATCCAGGACAATGGAATCACCATCGAGTCGGAGCTGAACAGATGCCTGACGGAGCTCCTGAAGGAGCCCATACAGGTCATCGGCGCCAGCCGCACGGACTCCGGGGTGCACGCCCTGGGGAACGTGGCGGTGTTCGACACGCTGTCCCGGATGCCCGCGGGGAAGATTGCCTATGCGCTGAACCAGCGGCTCCCGGAGGACATCCGGATCCAGAAGTCCGAGGAAGTCCCGGGGGACTGGCATCCCAGGTACTGCGAGAGCCGCAAGACCTATGAGTACCGGATCTACCGGGGGGAATTCCCCCAGCCCGTGAAGCGGCTGTATTCCTATTTCACCTACCATCCCCTGGATGTGGGGCGCATGCGGGAGGCAGCGGCTTACCTGGAGGGGGAGCATGATTTCCGCAGCTTCTGCCAGACCGGGGCACAGGTGCGCAGCACCGTCAGGACGCTGTACGCGCTGTGGGTGGAGGAGCAGGGCCAGGATTTGGTCATCCGTGTGTGCGGCAACGGCTTCCTCTACAATATGGTGCGGATCATAGCGGGGACCCTGATGGAGGTAGGGCAGGGCAAGCGGGAGCCGGAGTCCATGCGGGATATCCTGGAGGCCGCGGACCGTGCCGCCGCAGGGCCTACCGCCCCGGCCCACGGGCTGACGCTGGTGCGCTACGAATTTTTATGATTTCCACGTAATTTTTCCGCATATTTTGGAAAATAATGATTGACAGAAGATACCGGTTATAGTACAATAACCAAGTGTGACAACGATTCCGAATGCCGAGCCAAAGCCCCGGCGGAGCATTTGAAAATAGAAAAACCGTCCCGACGAAGCGTGGAATGCAGCCCGGACATCTGCAGGATGCGGCGGACACGGGATACAGATTCAAGGAGAACGCAATACGGAGGGAAAGTAATGAAAACTTTTATGGCTAGTGAAGCTACAATCGATAGAAAATGGTATGTAGTAGACGCTGCGGGCATGACCCTGGGCCGCCTGGCCTCAGAGGTCGCCAAGGTTCTGAGAGGAAAGAACAAGCCGATCTTCACTCCCCACATGGATACAGGCGATTATGTGATCATCGTCAACGCCGAGAAGATTCAGGTCACCGGCAAGAAGCTGGATCAGAAGATTTATTATCACCATTCCGACTATGTAGGCGGCATGAAGCAGACCACCCTGAAGGAAAAGCTGGCCAAGAAGCCCGAGCAGGTAATCGAGCTGGCGGTCAAGGGCATGCTTCCCAAGGGGCCTTTAGGAAGGCAGATGTACAGGAAGCTTTACGTATACGCCGGGCCTGAGCACAAGCATGCGGCTCAGAAGCCTGAAGTACTGACATTCTAAAGGATAGGAGGAGAAAATAAATCATGGCTAAGGCAGAAAGATTCTACGGCACAGGCAGAAGAAAGAAATCCATCGCAAGAGTGTATCTCACACCCGGCAAGGGCGATGTTGTCATCAATAAGAGGAACATGGACGACTATTTCGGGATGGAGACCCTGAAGGTCATCGTCCGCCAGCCTTTTGCGGCTACAGGCACCAATGAGAAATTCGATGTGCTGGTGAATGTCCGCGGCGGCGGCTACACCGGACAGGCAGGCGCCATCAGGCACGGCATCGCAAGAGCCCTGCTCCAGGTGGATGCGGACTACAGGCCTATTCTGAAGAAGGAAGGCTTCCTGACCAGAGACCCTCGTATGAAGGAGAGGAAGAAGTACGGCCTCAAAGCGGCTCGTCGCGCTCCGCAGTTCAGCAAGCGTTAAGCAGAACAATTATACAAATGCAAGAATATGGACTCCGCAGGTTTTTCTGCGGAGTTTTTTCTTAACTTTTCAGGAGGTAACTGACCAACGCAATCTGACACGAACGGCTCGGAATAATCCGAGCCGTTTTATATATCCGGCACATATCGACAAGTGCCTGCAATATGTTACAAACTCCTTGAAAATAAAAGTTTGTAACATTAATTCTATAAACTTGATTTTCTGAGAGGTTTGTGATATGATTTTAAGCGAAAGGGGGTGCTTTCTTTATGCAAAAAAATCTGCGAAAACGTGACCTCTATCTGAACCGGATTATCGCATTTCAAGATACCGAAATGGTTAAGGTCATGACTGGTATCCGACGCTGTGGGAAATCCAGCTTGATGAAGCTGATGGCTGAGCATTTGCGGGATACCGGTGTGACAGACGAACAAATTATCGAAATGAACTTTGAGTCTATGAGTATCCCGGATATGGACGCAAGAGGGTTTTATGAATATGTCAAAGCGCGCATTTGCCCTGGTAAACGGACATACCTCTTTTTTGACGAGGTGCAGAAGGTGCATGGTTGGGAAAATGCCGTCAACTCTTTTCGGGTAGACTTTGACTGTGATATCTATATCACCGGTTCCAATGCCTATCTGCTTTCTTCAGAGCTTTCCACTTACCTGTCCGGACGATATGTGGAGATCAAGGTGCTGCCGCTGTCCTTTCAGGAATTTCTGGAGTTTCACGGCTATACCCTGACAGAACGGAAGTCGCCCGCCGGTGGTATCAGAAAGAAAATTGCCGATGCTGAGGGCGAAACCTATGATGTAAGAGAACTCTTTGATGCTTATGCCAGATTTGGCGGTATGCCTATGCTGGCAGACATCGGTTTGGAAATCGACCGGGTGACAGCCGCTTTGGACGGGGTGTATTCTGCAGCCGTTATCAATGACATTCTGGAACGGGAAAAGAGAAAAGGGCAGAGGAATATCACAGACCCGGTTCTGCTGAGAAAAATCATCTTGTTTTTGGCAGACAATATTGGTAATAACACTTCTGCTACCTCCATTGGAAATACCTTGGTCAACGAGGGGCTTTTGGAGAATGGAACCCGAAAGACAAAGCCTGCCGTACAGACCATTCAGGCTTATATCGAAGCGTTAGTAGAAGCCTATATCTTCTATGAAATCAAGCGTTTTGACGTGAAAGGCAAGGAGTATCTGCGCACGCTGGGCAAATATTATATTGTGGACATTGGTCTGCGGAATTATTTGCTGGGTTATCGCGACGGTGACAGCGGACACATTCTGGAGAACATCATTTACTTTGAGCTGCTGCGTCGTGGATATGATGTGGCGATTGGTAAAATCGACAATCAGGAAGTTGACTTCATTGCCACCAGGGCAGAGGAGAAAAAGTATATCCAGGTTACAGAATCTATGAACGCCCCTGAAACGAGAGAGCGAGAGCTTGCGCCTCTGCGAAAAATCCGGGATAGTTACGAAAAAATCGTCATTGCCCTGGAGTGTGATTTTACCCAGACACAGGACGGAATTAAAATGATCAGAGCACTGGATTTCCTTCTGGGGTGACAGACTGTTTGGGCACGTCAACTGTTGAAAGCTCCGGATACGGGAACCGATGTCCGGTGCTGTGAGAGGACGGCGGTCAGTCGCCGCCTCCTACTGGATTTTGTACATAGTGATGAGGCAGGAGTGCAGGGAGACCCTGTTGGAAGGTGATAATCAATGAGAATTTTAGTCATAGAAGACGATCTGGCCTTAAGCGCCGGACTGTGTTTTGAACTGGACAGCAACGGCTATCTGACGGTGGCGGCCTATAACTGCCGGAAAGCCAGACAGCTTTTGCAGGAGGATTCATTTGACCTTGCGATCATGGACGTGAATCTGCCGGATGGCAATGGCTTTGATCTCTGCCGGGAATTGAAAGCAATCAAACCGGAACTGCCCGTGATTTTTCTGACAGCAAAGGATTTAGAGCAGGATGTGCTGAACGGATTCGACCTGGGCGCAGAGGATTATATTACAAAGCCCTTCAACATGCAGATTTTTTTGCGGCGGGTAGAGGTGGCCATCCGGAGAGGGAGTAAAGCTGCTGCGGCTCCTGGGGATCGCTGGACGGACGGGTTTCTTCTGCTTGATTTTGGCGCGCTGACGGCCGTGCGGGGCGGCGAAAAGCTGTCGATCACGCCAAACGAATACAAGCTGCTGAAAGCGCTGACAGAGAATGCCGGCAACATCATTACCAGACAGATTCTGCTGGAACGGCTGTGGGATTGTGACGGGAATTTCATTGACGACCACACGCTTACCGTGACCATGAACCGGCTTCGGGCGAAGATTGAGGATGAGGATCAT
>NZ_CAPDXS010000029.1:12440-43609 GCF_948601915.1 uncultured Acetatifactor sp.
TCATATCTATATCAAGACCATCCGGGGGATGGGGTATATCTGGACAGGAGGCAGACAATGAAGAAGAGTGTGAAAACTCTGAAAATTCTGATGATTTTGGCGGCCGGGGCGCTTTTTTCCCTGCTGTGCCGGCTGTTGTGGGCATATGTACCCCGTTCCGGTGTCCGTTACAGCCTGTTGGCCGTGACAGGGGGCATTTTTGCATTGGCCGGGCTGTGGATATGGGTTTGGCAGAGACAGATCTTCCGCTTTGCAGACGAAATATGCGATACGCTGGACGCCCTGATCTCCGGGAGGCAGCCGGAGGTGGAGCGGCCTTATGAGGACAGCGTGACAGCCAGGGTACAGGGAAAGCTCCTGCAATACTATGACATCATGAACGAGGGCAAGGTGCAGAGCCAGCGGGATAAGCAGACCATCCAGGAGCTGGTCAGCGACATTTCCCATCAGGTGAAGACCCCCATTGCCAATATCCAGATGTTTACCGGCATCCTTCGGCAGCATCGGCTCACAGAGGAAAAGCGGGCGGAGTTTCTGGAGACCATGGCCTCGCAGATCAATAAACTGGAATTTCTGATGCAATCTCTGATCAAAATGTCCCGGCTGGAGACGGGGACATTTGTCCTGCACATGGAAGAAGCGCCCCTTGAGAAGACCATCGCCCAGGCGATCAGTACCGTATGGGCGAAAGCGGACAGAAAAAATATCCAGTTGTCCGCGGACTGCGCGCCGTCGATTACGGTGCAGCATGACCCTAAGTGGACGGCGGAGGCTCTGGGCAATATCCTGGACAACGGGGTAAAATACACCCCGGAAGGCGGCAGCATTTCTGTGTCTGTCCGCCCGTGGCAATTCTATACGCGGATTGACATCTCCGATACCGGTATCGGCATCCGGGAAGAGCATTATCACGATATTTTTCAGCGTTTTTATCGGGCGCAGGAAACGGCTGCCGAAGAAGGCGTGGGGCTGGGGCTGTATCTTGCCAACGGGATCATTACGCGGCAGAAAGGCTATATCAGCGTAAAATCAAATGTTGGAGAAGGCACCACCTTCTCTGTGTATTTGCTGAGCTGATTGAACGCAACAGTCCAGACAGGACACCGGACTGTTGCGTAGAGGCACACAAAGCCCGAAGGATACGCCTTTTGGCTTTGCGGGAGGGGCGGCCTGAACTGTTATGGGCAAACAGCGTATAGGAAAAAGGAAAAAGGGACAGAGGGAGCGCGAAGCTATGGAAATCGTAACGGTACATCGTTTAAAAAAATACTTTGGAAAGGGAGAGGCACAGGTCAAAGCCCTGGACGGTATCGACCTTTCCATTGAGAAAGGCAGGTTTACCGCCATCATCGGTGCATCCGGCTCCGGCAAGACCACTCTGCTGAACATGATCGGCGGGCTGGATACCCCTGATGAGGGGGAAGTGATTGTAGACGGCGTAAATCTGTCCGGTTTGAAGGAAAGAGAGCTGGCTGTATTCCGCCGCGGCAAAGTAGGCTTTGTGTATCAGAATTTTAATCTGGTTCCCACGCTGACCGTAAAGGAAAACATTCTGTTCCCCCTCAGCCTGGCTGGCAGTACGCCGGATCGGCGTTTCTTTGGGGAGGTGGTGGGGCAGCTTTTCCTGGAGGATCGGCTGAATGCCTATCCCCACCAGCTTTCCGGCGGCGGGCAGCAGCGGGTGGCAATCGCCAGGGCGCTGCTTGGGAAGCCGGCCATTCTTCTGGCCGACGAACCTACGGGAAACCTGGATGTAAAAAGCGGACAAAATGTGTTGGGGCTTTTGAAAATGTCCGTGGAGACCTATCGCCAGACCCTCATTATGATCACCCACAACCTTGAGATCGCACAGATGGCCGACCGTGTGCTCCGCATGGAAGACGGCCGTCTGAAGGCGTAAGGAGGGTGCCATGCTTGCAAATAACAACCTGAAAATATGTCACACGCTTGCGCGGCGGGATTTCAGATTTCACAAAACAAAAAATTTGCTGCTGGCTTTTGCCGTGGTTTTGATTACGGGATTGTATTCCTTCACGTTTCTCCTGGGCAGCTCCGTAGAAAATGCGTATCTGCTCAATTATGAGTACCGATACGGCTCCACCAGCCACATCCTCTACCAGGGGTTGACTCCCCATCAGGCAGAGAAATTAGCCCAGCATCCCAATGTAAAAAGCACAGTCCGGATCAGCGCTTTGGGGCAGCTCTCCGATGAGATGATGGGGGTTCGCAGCGTTAAGCTGGCGGTAACCGACCGGGACTATGCCCGGAGCGTCCTCTCTGTTCCTACAACGGGGCGTTTGCCGGAGAAAGCGGGGGAAATCGCTCTGGATAAATTTACCATGGACTCTCTGGGGGTTCTGCATGAGCTGGGCGCTCCGGTGTCCCTTCAGTGGACGGACAGCAGGGGAGGAGGGCACAGCACGGATTTTACCCTCTGCGGATGGTGGGCAAGCCCCATGAACTTCACAGAAGCCTGCGCCTGGGTGACAGCGGAGTGCGCTGCCGGACTTCTGCCCGGATACCCGGATACGGCGTCCGTCACCATGGGGGTGGATCTCTGGCAGCCAAAGGAGCTGGAGCGGCAGGCGCAGCAGATCATGGCGGATCAGGGGGTCAATCAGGTGGCTTACACCACCAATCTGGCCTATAACGAAGCCAGAATGGAAATGGCGGGCAAGCAGGCCACGCCCTTCTACATTCCTGCATTGGTGGTGCTTCTGTGCGGTTTTTTGATGATTTACAGTATCATCCATGTGGCCATGGATCAGGATACCCGCTTTTTTGCAGGGCTGAAGACTTTGGGCATGACACCCCGGCAGATCCGGTGGTTTCTGTTGGAGAAGGCTGGGCTGCTCTCCCTTTTCGGCCTGCTCCCCGGCTGGCTGATGGGATTCGGCATCCACTATCTGGTGACGCCGCGGATCGTGACTGGCATGGAGCAGAACCCGGCCATCTACTTCCTGTCCTGGGAGACCTTCGCCCTGGCAGCGCTCAGTGCCTTCGGAACCGTTTTACTGGCGTACTTTCTGCCTGCTGTCCGGACAGGCGGAAGGATGCCCACACAGATGCTGCGGAATTTGGAGGAAGGGGTGCCGAAAGGGCAGGGGCGCAGCAGCACAGGGAAAGTCGGCATTCTTCGTCTGGCTCTCCGCTCCCTGTGGAGAAATAAAGGGCGTACCATTCTTTCCCTGCTGTCCTTGCTGCTCTCCCTGTTATTGCTCTGCTCCACCTGGATTCGCTACACCAGCTACGACGAGGATTTGTACTTAAACGGGATGTCGCCCTGGGACTACACCATCGAGGACGGCTCTGCGGCTTCCACCGTACAGCGGTATAACCCCAATAACCGGGCTATCACGGAACAGATCGTCAGCGATTTGCGCGGACGCGGTGAGGTTCTGGAGGTAAGCGTCCTGAAATCCAAGGAAGTGGAGCTGAGGGCTTCTGACGGGCTGCGCCAACGGATCGTGGACTTTTACAATGAACCTTATGATGAGACCATGACCCGCAGAGAAAGTCAGGCTGCCTACCCCGATTGGTGTGCCGGTCTGGACTGCCTGGAACAGACGGGCAGCTACTACGGCATCGTGATTGCGCTGGAGGACGCCTACCTGCGGTATGTACTGGATAACTGTCCCGTCACCAGCGGTGATTTTGACGTAGAACAGTTTGCTGACGGACGGTATGTCGTGGCTGCAGGGGCTTATGTGGAGGGCGTGTCCTCGCCTGCCGCCGGGGAGACGGTGGAGCTGGGGGGAGAGCGGCTTTCCGTGCTGGCTTCCGTTATGGGGGATACCTCCTTTTTAAGCGGAAGCAACAGCTTGGAGTCCAGCTTTCATCTGACTTATTTTGTGCCGCTGTCCTTATTTGACAGGCTGTTCCCGGATGAGGGCATCCGCCAGTTGGCCGTCAACATTGACCATGATGGGCAGGAGGAATTTGAGCACTATCTCAGCACGTATAAACAGAGCCTGAATCGCGGGATCAGTGTCCGGATGCGCAGCGATTATCAGGAAGTGTTCCAAAACGCCAGGTTGAATGAATGCCTGCCGAAGCTAATCGTGGGAATCGTGCTGATGGCCATTGGCCTGCTGAACTTTGCCAATATGTTGGTCACAAAGACCATGGTGCGGAGAAAAGAATTTGCGGTCTATCAAAGCCTTGGCATGACAAGCGGACAGCTGCGGTGGCTTCTGCTCACAGAGGGCCTGCTCCATGGGGCTCTTTTGACCGTGATTCTGCTGCCGGTGACCTTCTCTGTGACCTGGTTTGGGATGCCGGCGGTCTTTTCAAGGCTGAACACTTGGTGCATGACCTATCATTACACGCTGGCTCCCCTGTGGGCAGCCCTGCCCCTCATGCTGTTCCTGGCAGCGGCAGTACCCCTGATGTGCTGCCGGTTTATTGAGAAAGGGAGCATTACGGAGCGTTTGCGGATTGTAGCGTGAAAATTGCATGGATAGGTAGCAAAAACGGCTTCCTATAGTCATAAGTTCTATTATTCGGTAGAAAGTGGGGTATTGGTTATGGGAAAAACATCTTTGAATGATTTGGTATATAGCTTTGAACCTTTGAAAATAATTACACCAGATCCGGATCATAAGATTAATGAAGCAGAATTGCAGAAAAGTATTCAAAAGAGTAAGGAAATGGTGGCAGTGATTGAAGAATATAAGCGTAAAAGGGCAGTTCCTAAGTGAAAAAGGGACTGGCAAAATGGAAAGTTATGTTTTGAATGATGTGGAATATGGTTTTAAGCCTGTGGCGCTGCCCCTATGGGAAAGGACAGTGTTCCAAATGTAAAAACTCCTGCACGGGTTCCAAATATGGGAGGGGCATCAAGACCCGGCCCGATTGGGATATCCGGCTTTACACCAATGTCCCCCGTGGCACAGATGCTTATAAGAAGATTTATAAGCAGCACACCGTTTCTTGCCCTTGAATTGGCGGACACACTGCGATATATTCTTTGTTTTCAAGGCTTTCATTCCCCCACTCGATCAAAAGGTACAAAACTGTACCTTTATTGTACCTTCCCTGTGACATGGAACTGATAGAATGTAATCAGAAAAGGGAAACCGATTCCCGGTCACAAGGAGGAAATATCTATGGAAGCAATTTTAAAGGCTACCGGTCTTAAAAAATATTACGGCAAGGGAGAAGCCTTGGTCAAGGCTTTGGACGGTGTGGATCTGGAGATCGAGCGCGGCAAGTTCACCGCCATCATCGGCACCTCCGGCTCCGGCAAATCTACGCTGCTGAATATGCTGGGCGGACTGGACACCCCCAGCCAGGGCAGCATCCAAATCGGAAATACGGAACTGGCAAAGCTGAACAGCGAACAGGCTACCATTTTCCGGCGCAACCATATCGGCTTCATTTTTCAGAATTACAATCTGGTGCCTGTACTCAGCGTCTGGGAAAATATTGTGTTCCCCATCTCCCTGGATGGCCGCAGGCCGGATGAAAAATTTATCATGGAGATTGTCCGCCTGCTTGGCCTGGAGAAGAAGCTGGACAGCCTGCCCAACAATCTCTCCGGCGGACAGCAGCAGAGAGTGGCCATTGCCCGGGCGCTGGCCTCTAAGCCAGCCATTATCCTGGCGGACGAACCCACGGGCAACCTGGACTCCAAAACCAGTGACGATGTGATCGGTCTGCTGAAAATGACCGGCAAAGAATTCAACCAGACAATCGTGATGATCACCCACAACCCCGAAATCGCACAGATGGCAGACAGAATCGTCCGAATTGAGGACGGCCGCATGGTGTCTCAATAGGGAGGGCGGCAGGATGAAAACAGGATTCAAACCAATTCAAACGCTGAACCAGCGTAATTTTAAGAAAAATAAAGGCCGGAACCTGGTGGCGGTGATGGCCATCTTAATGACTGCAATCATGTTCACCACCCTCTTTACCCTGGCACAGAGCATGAGCAGAAACATGGTGGAAATGACCTTCCGGCAGACCGGTTATGACGGCCAGGCATCCTTCAAGAACATCACCCCAGAGCAGTTTTCCCTGATTGCCGACCACCCTGACGTGGCGGAAGCCGGAGAAAGCCTTGTTCTAGGCCTCGCACAAAACAAAAAGCTGGGCGGCAAACAGGTTGAGATCCGCTGGAGCAGCGACATCAATGCCAGGCATTCCTTTGCCATGCCTGCCGCCGGAACAATGCCGACGGCAGCAGACGAGATCGCTCTGGACACGCTGACCCTGGATCGCCTGGGCATTCCCCACCAGCTGGGGGAGCCTGTAACGCTGGAATGGCGCAAGGATCTTGCGAAGGATGAGGTGACTGTCTCCACCTTTACCCTCTGTGGTTTCTGGGAGGGCAACGAATCTGTCTATGCCAGCATGGCCTGGGTAAGCCGGGAATTTGCGGATGAGATGATCGGCAATCATGTGCCTGACGGAAAAACAGATATTTTTGGACTCCATACCGCACAGGTGATTCTGCACAGCGACCGCGATATTGAGGCCACCATGGAGAATATTTTGGCAGACACCGGACTGACAGACTTGGAATACGGCGTGAATCTGGCCTATTCACCGGAGATGAATGCTACCGCAGCCCAGGAAAGCCTTCCCATGTACTTGGGCATGGCGCTGGTGTTCCTGGCCGGCTATCTGATCATTTACAATATCTTTCAGATCAGCGTCACTGCCGACATCCAGTTCTATGGCAAGCTGAAGACACTGGGCACCACCACAAAGCAGATCAAAAAGCTCATTTACAGCCAGGCAAACCGGCTGTGCGCGATCGGTATCCCCCTGGGTCTTCTCCTGGGCTGGCTGCTGGGCATGGTGCTGGTTCCTGTGCTGATGGGACGGCTGGAGGGCAAGGCTGTGGTTTCCTCCCACCCTGTGATCTTCCTTGGCTCCGCCCTTTTTGCATGGCTGACGGTTACAATCTCCTGCCTGCGTCCGGCAAGGCTGGCCGGTAAGGTTTCTCCCATCGAAGCGCTGCGGATGAGCGACGCCGCCACCGCAGGCAGGAAGAAAAGCAAACGCACCCGGAACGGCGCTTCCGTTACCGGAATGGCCTGGGCGAATCTGGGGCGCAACAAAAAACGGACAGTCACCGTAATCTGCTCTCTGACCCTGGGGCTGGTTCTGCTCAGCTGTTTCTACGCGAAGAATGCTGCTTTCGATATGGAGAAATACCTGTCTGAGCTGACGATCAGTGACTTCCGGCTGGACGACAGCAGCAGCGCAGACTATATTGGCGGATATGACCCTCATGGCTCCACCCTGAATGCCGAGCTGGTGGCGTCCGTGGAAGGATTGGCCGGCCTGGAAGCCATTGGCCATCAATATTCTCATCAGTTTGAACTGACGCTGGACGATGAGACCGTGCAGAATATCGCCGCCTTCTATACACAGGAAATGCTGGACGATTGGGCGACTTACGACCCCTCCGGCCCTGCTCAGATAAAAAACGCCATGGAGACCCGTGAAGCGGTCGGCGTACTGTACGGAATGGACGGCATCCCTCTGGATGCGATTACCCAGGACAGGTACCTGCTCTCCGGAAGCTATGATGCGGAAGAATTTGCCGGCGGCGGCTATGTGTTGGCCATCGGGCCTGCCATAGATTCCGCAGATTCGGAGAGAAAGGCCGTATTGCCCGTCCCTGCCGTGGGAAGCAGCATTGCGCTTGAAAATCGTACCTACACGGTGATGGCCATTGTATATCCGCTGCAGGCTGTGGAGGAAGGCGCTTACGAAGGCGGCGTACAGAATCGGCACTCCATGAGCTTTATTATCCCAGCTTCGGCATTCCGGCAGCAGTGGCCGGAGAATACCCTGCGGAGACTGTTCTTCCATGTGGAGGACGAACATATCCCCGCGGCACAGGAGATGTTGGATGCATATACCAAGACCATTGACACCAGCCTGCCTGTGACATCCCGCAAAACCATGACACAGCAGTATGAGGCGGAAACGCGGGCGTCGGCAGTCATGGGAAATACCATCAGCGTGATCATTGCCCTGGTGGGCGTGCTCAACTTTATCAATTCCATGGTCACGGCCATTGTTTCCCGCAAAAAAGAGTTCGCCATGATCCAGTCCGTGGGCATGACCAAGCGCCAGCTGCGGAAGATGCTGATTTGCGAGGGGCTGGATTACGCGGCGATCACGCTGATCGTTTCTTATCTTGTCAGCGCCCTGGCCGTTGGAATCGGTGTCCGCGCCATGACAGCCAATGAGTTCAGCACCTTCCATTTTACCCTGATGCCGCTGATGATCTGCACCCCTGTCCTCCTGGCTTTTGCGGTGCTCATCCCGTTCCTCTGCTTCAAGAATCTGGAAAAGCAGAGCATTGTTGAGCGGTTGAGAACAGAATAATTTTGGATTTTTAGCGGACAGATTTCTTTGCATGCCCCCGGGGAATATGGTAAAATAGCACTGTCGCGGAGGCTGCTCCGCAGGTGGAATATGGCGCCAAGCAAGAACGGATGTTCGATGATGGAGAAAGGTGAGCGTATGGATACGATTTTTTTACTGGAGGACGATGAAGCCATGTGCCGCGGCATTGCCCTGGCCCTGGCAGACCCCCGGCGCAAGGTTGTCAGCGCCGGGACCCTGAAGGAGGGGCGGGAGATCCTTGCCGCCGGGGATTTCCGTCTGGCGGTTCTGGACGTGAATCTTCCGGACGGCAGCGGGCTGGAGCTGCTTCAGGAGAGCAAGGGCCTGCGCCCGGATCTCCCGGTGATCCTCCTCACCGCAAACGATATGGAGATCGACCAGGTCACCGGCCTGGAGGCAGGGGCGGACGACTATATCACGAAGCCCTTCTCTTTGGCCGTGCTGCGGGCCAGGGTGAACGCGCAGCTTCGGCGGAGGGATTCGGACAGAAGGGAGGTCTGGGAGGCGGGGCCTTTCCGGTTCGACTTTGCCCGGATGGACTACAGGAGGGAGGGACGGCCCGTTGACCTGAGCAAAACGGAGCAGCGGCTCCTCCGGGCGCTGGTGGAGAACCAGGGGCATGTGGTTCCGCGGGAGGCGCTGCTGGACCGGGTCTGGACGGAAGGGGCGGAATTCGTGGAGGAAAACGCCCTGTCGGTGACTGTGAAACGGCTGCGCGATAAGCTGGAGGAAAATCCCTCCCAGCCCCAGTGGCTGCGGACTGTCTACGGAATCGGGTATGTCTGGGGAGCGCTCCTTTGGGAGGGTTCGAAATGAATGCATGGCTAATCCTGCTGGCCGCTGTATGCTGTGTGACAGGGATCGGAGCGGTGGCCAGCGCCAGGCACATGATCCGGCGCTCCAACCTGCGTTTGGAGAAGATGGTTCAAGCCGCCATGGAAGGCTCCTTTCAGGAAGAGCGCTTTGACGAGGACATCCATTCTGCCACGGAATCCCTGCTGGCCCGGTACCTGTCTTCCAGCCAGTCCTCTCTGCGGAGCCTGGAGGAGCAGCGGGACAAGCTGGGCCGCCTCCTGTCGGACATATCCCACCAGACGCGGACGCCCATGACCAATATCCGGCTCTATGCCCAACTTCTGGAGGAACAGGAACTGCCGGAAGGGGCCGGAAGCCTGACGGCAGAGCTGATCCGGCAGACGGAAAAGCTGCAGGGCCTGATCGAGGCGCTGATTCAATCCTCCCGTCTGGAATCGGGGCTGCTGGTGCCCCATCCCACCCGGGGAGATCTGTCCGCCATAGGGGCCAGGGCGGCGGGGCAGTACAGGAGCCTGGCGGCAGAGAAGGGGATCACAATCCTCCTGGAGCTGGCTCCCGCCCCGGCGGTGTTCGATGAAAAGTGGACGGAGGAGGCTGTGTGCAACCTGCTGGACAATGCGGTCAAATACACGCCGGAAGGGGGCTGCATCACCGTCCGCAGCCAAAGCTATGAACTGTTTTCCAGAATCGATATCGCCGACACGGGCCCTGCCATCCCGGAGGAGGAGCACGCGAAGATCTTCGGACGTTTCTACCGGGCTCCGGCCGCCTGGAAACAGGAGGGAGTCGGCATCGGCCTGTACCTCACCCGGCAGATACTGGCCGGGCAGGGAGGCTATGTGAAGGTGGGCAGCGTTCCGGGAAAAGGGAACACGTTCTCGGCATTCCTCCCCAGGGCTTTGACAGCGCTCTCCGAAATATGACTATTCTGTTAGATTTCAGAAAGGCCCTGGAAAGATTCCTCTGTTATAGTGGAATCGTAGAAGGACATACTTTTTTCGGAGGGTGCATAAAATGACCATATTGGAAACCAGAGAACTGACGAAATACTATGGCACAGGAGAAAACCAGGTGCGGGCCCTGGACGGGGTGAACCTGAAAGTCCAGGCGGGGGAATTCCTCGCCATCGTGGGCACATCCGGCTCCGGCAAGTCCACGCTGCTGCACATGCTCGGCGGACTGGACCGGCCCACCGGGGGCAGGGTGGAGGTGGAGGGCAGGGACATCTTCTCCATGAAGGACGAGGCCCTCACCATCTTCCGCCGACGGAAGATCGGCTTCGTGTTCCAGGCCTACAACCTGGTATCTGTCCTGTCGGTGTGGGAGAACATCGTCCTGCCCATTCAACTGGACGGAGGGCGCCCGGACGAGCCTTACGTCCGCCAGGTCATAGAGCTGCTGGGCCTGGAGCAAAAGCTGGATAGCCTCCCCAACCAGCTCTCCGGCGGCCAGCAGCAGCGGGTGGCCATCGCCCGGGCGCTGGCCACAAAGCCTGCCATCCTGCTGGCGGACGAGCCCACGGGAAACCTGGACTCCCGGACCAGCCAGGATGTCCTGAGCCTGATGAAGGTCACCGGCCGGAAATATTCCCAGACCATGGTGATGATTACCCACAACGAGGAGATTGCCCAACTGGCGGACAGGGTAATCCGCATCGAGGACGGGCGGATTCAGGGAAGCCCTGCCGGGAAGGGGCACGGGCCGGAAGGGGGAAGGGCCCGGAGGGAGCAGGGATCGGAGGTGGCGGGATGATACGGGTAAGGAATGGAAAGACGCTGCGCAGGATTTCCCGGAAGATTCTGAAGGCCTCCGGCGGGCGCAACATCATCGCCATGACGGCCATCGCCATGACAGCCATGCTCTTCACCGCCATGCTGACCATGGGCGGTTCCGTGCTGGAGACGGTGCAGCAGGATACGTTCCGCCAGGTGGGCGGGGATTTCCACGGGGGCTTCAAGCGCCTCACCGAGGACCAGACGGAAGAGCTGCGCACGGACGGGCGGATTCGGGAAAGCGGCGCCCGGTTAGGGGTGGGCGTGCTGTCCGGGGCGCCCTTTGACAAGCAGTATACGGAAGTCAGCTATATGGAGGAAAATTATGCGGAACACAGCTTCTGCACCGTAGCCGAGGGCAGACCGCCTGCCTCGGGAAAGGAAATCGCCTGTGACAGCCGGGTGCTGGAGCTGCTGGGCATTGCGCCCAGGGTGGGAGCGGAGGTTCCCCTGACCATTTCCCTGGGCCATGGAACCGCCAGGCAGCAGGATGTCACAGATACCTTCATCCTCACAGGCTGGTGGGCCTTTGACACAGCCGGCACGGCGGCCAATGTCCGTGTGTCGGAGGAGTATGCGGAAAGCGTCCTTTCCGACCATGGATTTCAGGGGAACAGCGATTTCTCCGGCAGTTGGTCGCTGAACGTGTTCCTCTCCTCCGGCGCCCATATCCAGGAGGAGCTGCAGCAGCTTCTTGCCGACCACGGCTATCAGAGCGAGTCCATGGGGGAGGAGGGATACGTGAATCTGGGCGTGAACTGGGGCTACCTGAATTCGCCGATGGAGGGTCGGGATGCCGCCGAGCTGGCGGCGCTGGGCTTTCTGCTGCTGGTGGTGCTGCTGGGGGGATATCTGGTGATCTACAACATTTTCCAGATTTCCGTCTCCAATGACATCCGGTTCTATGGCCTCTTAAAGACCATCGGCACCACGCCGGGGCAGATCCGGGGCATCGTCCGGGGCCAGGCCTTTACCCTCTCGCTGGGAGGCATTCCGGCAGGGCTGGCGCTGGGGTGGCTCCTGGGGGCCTGGATTTCCCCCATGCTCCAAAATCTGGGCTACGGCAGGATCTCCGAGATCAGCGCGGACAGCCGGATATTTGTTTTCGCGACTTTATTTACACTGCTTACCGTATTCCTCTCCTGCAGCAAGCCCGGGAGGCTGGCGGGCAAGGTGTCGCCGGTGGAGGCCGTCCGGTATACGGACGGGGCCAGGGGCCTGGGGAAGAAGAAAAGACATGTCAAAGGCGGCGGCACGCCTTTTGGCATGGCGGCGGCAAATCTGTGCCGGAATCGGAAAAAGACGCTGCTTACCGTGCTCTCCCTGGCCCTGGCGGCTGTGCTGTTCCAGACGGTCTTCGCCCTGGGCGGCGGCTTTGACATGGACAAATTCCTGCGGCGCTTTGTAGTCAGCGACTTTGTGGTGGGGGATGCCGGTTATTTAAGCCGGGGCTATGCGGACGGCTCTCTGACCCAGAGGGACGTGGAGGCAATCGTTTCCACCGGCTATGTGGCGGAGGGAGGCATTACCTGGCAGGAGCTGCGGGTCTCCGCCGCTGTGCCGGAATCATATTACCGCTATCATTGGAGCGATATCTATGAGGAGGAGACGCTGGGAAAGCGCATGGAACGCCTGCGCCAGCCGGACGGGGGCTACAGCCAGCCCATACAGCTCTACGGCCTGGAGGCTTTCCCCATGGAACAGCTCACCGTCCTGGAGGGCAGCCTGGAGGCCCTGGCGGATCCCTCCGGGCATGCCGTCGCGGCCGTCTGTCAGACAGACGACTATGGACAGCCGATTCCAGGCAGCCATTACGCCGCTTTGGGGGACAGCGTCACCGTCCGCTATGAGGAGGACTGGTGCACGCGCGCCTGGGAGGACGGCAGGGAGCTGACGGCTGAGGAGGTGGAGGTCATGAACCCGGATGACTACTATCTCTCGGCGGAGCGATACCGCACCGTGACCTATACCGTGGCAGCCCTGGTGACCATGCCGGAGCCCATGACCAGCAGGTATTACAGCGGCGCGGGCTTCGTCCTGGCGGCGGATGCCCTGAAACGGGACGGCAATGCCCCGTTCTGCCTGAATTATCTGTGCGACGGAAAGGAAGGGAAGGGGGAGGCGCTGGCGGACTTCCTGGCCCAATATACCGGGAGGACCGCGCCGGACCTGGATTATGAGGGGAAGGAGGACTATTACCAGGCCTTCTCCGGAATCCGGAACACGGTGCTGGTCATGGGCGGCGTCCTCTCCGGGCTGCTGGCCATGGTGGGAGCGCTGAACTTCCTAAACGGGGAGCTGACCTCCATCCTGGCCAGGAGGAAGGAGTTGGCTGTCCTCCAGGCGGTGGGCATGACCGGGGGGCAGCTGAAGCGGATGCTGGGGGCGGAAGGGATGCTCCACGCCCTGCTGGCCGGGGCCCTCTCCCTGGTCCTGGGGCTGGCGGCAGGCGGGATGCTTGACATTGCGCTGGGCCGGACCCTGTGGTTCTTCACCTTCCGGCTGAACCTCTGGCCTGTCCTGGGGCTGGCGCTGGCCTACCTGGCCCTGGGGGCGGCGATTCCTCTGGCTGTCTATCATTTTGCCGCCAAAGAGACCGCGGTGGAGCGGCTGCGGCAGGAGTGAGGGACATCCTGAAGCAGGGAATCCATAGAAAAAAGAGACGGGACGGAACAAAAATGGGAAATGCTCAGGCGAAAAATATTCTGATCATCGATGACGACATGCACATCGGAAACATGCTGGAGGAAGCGCTGGCCAGGGAGGGCTACGGCGTCTCCCGGGCCTACTCCGGGACGGAAGCCCTCCTGGTGCTGGACGGCGCCAGGCCGGACCTCATTCTGCTGGACCTGATGCTGCCGGGGCTGGACGGGGAGGAGGTGCTGCCGCGGATAATGGAAGAAGAGCGTTCCAGGGGGATTCCCGTGATCGTGGTGAGCGCCAAAGTGGACATCGACAAGAAAGCGGAGCTGCTGCTGGGGGGCGCGGCGGATTATGTGACGAAGCCCTTCGCCATGAAGGAGCTTCTGGCCAGAATCTCCGTACAACTGCGCAGGCCCTCCGGGGCGGCCGTGGCCCCTGTCCTGGAATTTGGCGGTATCACGCTGAACACGGATACCCACATGGTCAGCCTGGGCAGCGCGGAAGTAAGGCTGACCAGGACGGAGTACGCCATTTTGAAGCTCCTCATGGGCAACCCCTCCCAGGTGGTGACCAAGTCCCTGCTGTTGGAGCGGATCAGCCGGGACACGCCGGACTGCACGGACAGCTCTCTGAAGATGCATGTCAGCAACCTGCGGAAGAAGCTGCGGGAGGCGACGGGGAAGGACTACATCGAAGCAGTCTGGGGGATCGGCTTTAAGATGCGCGGGGAATGAATCTTTACCGTTTCTTTACTGTTTCCTTTACCGGTTTCTTTACTGTCCGGGGATAGAATGGCAGTATCTCATAAAACAGCGGCTGCCGGAACCGGAACCGGCCCGGCAGCTGCGGTATTGGAATCAGGAGGTTGTGCATATGGAGTATGTTCTGCAAACGAATGGCCTGACCAAGAAATACAGGCATTTCAAGGCGCTGAACCAGTTGACCATGAATGTCCCAAAGGGGGCGATCTATGGCTTTGTAGGCAGGAACGGCGCGGGCAAGACCACATTGATCAGGCTGATCTGCGGGCTGCAGTTCCCCACCTCGGGGGGCTATACCCTGTACGGCAGGAAGGACACGGACAAGGATATCTCCAGATCCCGCAGAAGGATGGGGGCCGTGGTGGAGACGCCCTCCATCTACCTGGACATGACGGCTCAGGATAATCTGAAGTATCAGTACCGCATCCTGGGGCTCCCGTCCTATGCGGGGATGGAGGATATCCTGAAGCTGGTAGGGCTGGCGGACACCGGGGACAAGAGGGCTGGAAACTTTTCCCTGGGGATGCGCCAGAGGCTGGGAATCGCCATCGCCCTTGTGGGCTCCCCGGATTTCCTGGTGCTGGACGAGCCGGTGAACGGGCTGGATCCCCAGGGGATTATCGAGATCCGGGAATTGATCCTGAAGCTGAACCGGGAGCGGCAGATCACGTTCCTGGTCTCCAGCCACATCCTGGACGAGCTCTCCAGGATGGCCACCCACTACGGCTTCATCGACAGGGGGCAGATGGTGAAGGAGGTCAGCGCGGCGGACCTGGAGAAGTCCTGCCGGAAATGCATCCACCTGGAGGTGACGGATACAGGGGCGCTGGCCCGTGTGCTGGACGGAATGGATGCGGAGTACACGATCCTCTCCGACAGGGAGGCGGATGTGTACGCGAAGATAGGGGTATCCAGGCTGACGCTGGCCCTGGCGGAGGAAAACTGCGACGTGATCTCCCTGCGGGAGCGGGACGAGAGCCTGGAGAGCTATTATGTCAGTCTGATAGGAGGGCAGAAGAATGACTAGATTGTTGTCTGCAGGTTTCCTGCGTCTGAAGAAGAACAAAGTATTCTGGGGCGGCCTGATCCTGATGGCGGCCTGGGGGATATTCATGCCGGTGAAAATGCATCTGGATGCGGTGCAGATGGGCTATGTATACAGGATAGAGGACGGATTCTTCGTCTATGCCATGGGCGTGGGCGTCGTCATGGCGGTATTCTGCAGCCTGTTCATCGGCACGGATTACAACGACGGGACCATCCGGAACAAAATCATCGTGGGCGGAAAACGTTCGGCGGTCTACCTGGCCAACGCAGTGGTCTCCTCCGTGGTGGGGCTCGCCATGTGCGCGGCGTATCTGCTGCCGTATCTCTGCGTAGGCCTGC
Source organism: uncultured Acetatifactor sp. (assembly GCF_948601915.1). Lineage (NCBI taxonomy): Bacteria > Bacillati > Bacillota > Clostridia > Lachnospirales > Lachnospiraceae > Acetatifactor > uncultured Acetatifactor sp. Next base: position 28,192 of record NZ_CAPDXS010000029.1, read on the forward strand.
CGCTGGTGGGAGGCTTTACTGTCCCGGTGGAGATGGTTTTGCTGACGACGTTTACGATACTGCTCCTCTCGGTGGCGGTTTCCTCTGTTTTCACCTGTATCGCCATGGTCTGCCAGTACAAGTCCGTTGCGGCTGTGATCTGCATATTGCTTGCCTTCGGCTTCCTGATGACAGGGATGGTGCTGGCCCAGATGCTGGAAGCGCCGAAGACGCAGGAGGTCTATTCTTATGCCATAAACGGGGAGATCAGCTCCGTGGAGGAGCCCAACCCCGGATACCTGGAGGGGACGAAGCGGGAGATCGTCCAGACCCTTCACGACATCAATCCCGGCGGGCAGGCCATCCAGTGCGCCGGCATGATGGCCGTGAACCCCTACCGGCTCCCTGTCTACTCCCTTGCGATCATTGTGCTGGCCACAGGCGCGGGCTGCGTGCTGTTCCGGAAATCAGATCTGAAGTGATGTGACGGAAAGACGGAAACGAGGGGATTTTCATGATGGTATGGTTATGGAGCCTGACCGGCGTCCTGGGATTGCTTGTCATTGTTCTGCTTATCAAAATCCATATTCTGCGAAAGGCCGCGGGGGAGATCGCGGACGGCTTTGCCGACAGGCTTGCCACCGACACCAACACGCTGATCGGCATTTCCGGCAGGGACAGGCAGATGCGCCGCCTGGCCGATGCCGTCAATGAGCAGCTCCGCAGGCTCCGGGCGGAGCATCACAGGTTCTGCCAGGGGGATGCGGAGCTGAAAGGCGCAGTCACGAATCTCTCCCATGATTTGAGGACGCCCCTGACCGCAATCTGCGGTTATCTGGACCTGCTGGAGAAGGAGGAAAAATCGGATATTGCCAAACATTATCTCGATATCATCCGGAACCGTTCCCAACTGCTGGTTTCGATGACGGAGGAGCTGTTCCGGTACTCTGTCCTCCTTTCCAGGGAAAGCGACGCCCCCGCGGAGCCCGTGGTCCTGAACCAGGTGCTGGAGGAGAGCATAGCGGCTGCCTACACCGCTTTGACGCAGCGCGGCATTACCCCCAGGATACGGATGCCGCAGGAGAAGGTGGTCCGGATGCTGGACGGTGCCGCCCTGTCCCGGGTATTCGCCAATCTGCTGCAGAATGCCGTAAAGTATAGCAGCGGAGACCTGGAGATTACCCTGGAAAGCACAGGGGAGATTGTCTTTGCCAACACGGCCCCCGGGCTGGATGAGATACAGGTGGGCAGGCTCTTCGACCGCTTTTTTACCGTGGAGTCCGCCAGGAAGTCCACCGGGCTGGGGCTGGCAATCGCCAGGAGCCTGGTGGAGCAGATGGGCGGGAGCATATCGGCGGAATACACGGATGACAGGCTGCATATCTGGATTTTCTTCCGGGAGAGGGGCGGCTGAGAAAAAGGTTCCGCAGAAGAGCGCGCTTTCAGGGCCTGGCCCGGGAGCGCAGGATGTGAAGCACGGGAAGGAGGAAACCGCAATGCAGTATACGGCAAGATATCGGTCGCCCATGGGTGAAATCCTGCTGGCCGCCGACGGAACCGGCCTGACAGGACTGTGGTTCGAGGGCGCGAAGTATTATGCCGGGGGCCTTGACCCGGAGCATGAGGAAAGGGAGCTGCCGGTTTTTGGAGATGTCAGGAAATGGCTGGACATTTACTTTACCGGAAAAGAACCGGATTTCACGCCGCCCGTGCATATGACAGGCTCTCCGTTCAGGCTGGGCGTGTGGGAGCTCCTGCGGCAGATTCCCTATGGGGAGACGGTGACCTACGGGGAGCTGGCCCAGGCGGTGGCAGGGCAGCGGGGGCTTGCCCGTATGTCCGCCCAGGCGGTGGGCGGCGCGGTGGGGCACAATCCCATTTCCCTCATCGTCCCCTGCCACCGGGTGGTGGGGGCTGACGGCAGCCTGACGGGATATGCGGGCGGGGTGGCCAAAAAAGAGCGGCTCCTTGCTCTGGAAGGCGTGGACATGGGGAAGCTGTTCCTGCCCGCAAAGGGAACAGCATTATAGGGAAACCGTATGCGCAGGGTGAAAGAAGATGATGCTGTCGTCAATTCGCCCTGCGCATTGACTTAGGACGGATTTCAGGCTATAATAAATCCGGGACTATAAAAATACGCGCATGCGCGGAAAATTTCGATTATGAGGTGCTATATGGTTGACAGGAAAAAGAAGATGTTGCGGAGGAACGGATACCTGGCGGCGGTTTGTGCCCTTCTGCTGGCGGGGATGCTCAGCGGCTGTGCCGGCGGCGGGGACGGGGGAGCGCAGAGCGGGGCTCCTTCGGAGAACGCGCAGCAGGCGGAGAGCGGCGGCTCCCAGGCAGAGGCGGCCCAGGACGGAGAGGAGGGCCAGGAGGCCTCTGTGTCCTTCGAGGCCCGGGACATGGAGGGGAATGCCGTCACCGCGGATATCTTCGGCCAGTCCAGGCTCACCATGGTGAATGTGTGGGCCACCTATTGCAATCCCTGCCTCAGCGAGATGCCGGACCTGGGGGAGCTGGCCGGGGAATACGACACCGCCGACTTCCAGCTGATTGGCATCATCAGCGATGTGCCGGAGATAGTGAAGGGCGTGGATGAGGAGAAGGCGGAGAGGGCCATGGAAGAGGCCCGGAGCCTGATAGAGAGCACGGAGGCGAGCTATACGCACCTGCCGATCAATGCCTCCCTGCAGAAGGCCCTGCTGGCGGATGTGACGGCGGTTCCCACCACATTCTTCGTGGACGGGGAAGGCAAGGTGCTGGGCACGGTGGTAGGAGCCAGGGACAAGGAGAGCTGGAAGGAGCTTATAGACGCGCTTCTGGCGGAGCTGTAGGAGCCGAAGGGATATGGAGAGGCGGCGAGGAAGCGGGATGGAGCCTGGAAGGGCAGCGGAGGGCAGGACATTGGACAGGGACAGGAGAGACGGCAGGAGCGGCGGGCACAGCAAAGGCCGCGGGGATGCCGGGGGCCGGGGCAGACCCGGAAGGTACGGATGGCTCTTTGGCCTGCTGGCCGGGGCAGTGTTTTTAGGGATAGGCGCGGCCCGGGGAGAGCTGGCCGCAATCTGGCAAAAAGCGGTGATGATCTGCATGGAGTGCATCGGGATAGGATAGGGGAGGTTCCGCCCCATGGGGCCTGCGGGTTCCGGCGGCAGGGCGGGAATTGGGATGAAAAAGTTACGAACGGTTGTACAGATTGCTTTTACCATATTTACCAACGGATACGCCTATGGCTTCCTGAACGGGAAGATTTACCAGGGGTCGCTTAAGTACGCCTGCGTTCCGGGGCTGAACTGCTATTCCTGCCCCGGCGCGGTGGCCGCCTGCCCCCTGGGGGCGCTGCAGGCTCTGCTGAACCGGAGGGGCTTCCAGGTGCCCTTTGCCATGCTGGGGTTCTTCTTCCTCTTCGGGAGCGTCTTCGGGCGGTTCATCTGCGGGTGGCTTTGCCCCTTCGGGCTTGTGCAGGATCTCCTGCACAAGATTCCCCTTTTCCGCAAACGGAAGAGGCTGCCCTTCCACCATATCCTGAAATACGGCAGGTATGCGGCGCTGATCGGGCTGGCGGGCATAGGCTCCCTGTTCCTGTTCGGGGGCTTCGCCAAGGTGCCGGCCTTCTGTAAGTACCTGTGCCCCTCGGGGACCTTTTTCGGGGCGCTGCCCCTGATGGCTTCCAATGAGGCCCTGCGGGATCAGGCGGGAGGGCTGTTCTTCTGGAAGCTGGGGATTTTGCTGGTATTGCTGCTTCTGTCCGTGAAGGTCTACCGGCCCTTCTGCCAGTACCTGTGTCCTTTGGGTGCCATCTACGGCTGGTTCAACCGCTTCAGCCTGGTGCAGGTGCACTGGGAGAAGGAGCGCTGCACCTCCTGTAAGGCCTGCCAGAGGGCCTGCCCGGTGGATCTGGCCCCGGAGGAGATCTCCAGGTCCCCCGAGTGCATCCGCTGCGGGAAGTGCGCGGAGGCCTGTCCGGCGGACTGCCTGCATTTTGGCAGACGCTGAGGCTGCGCCATGGGGCCGGAATTTCGCGGCTATGGCTTATACTGCAGACCGCCAGGATTTACAGTGGTGTCTCCGGGAAAGTGCTTGGCTGGCGGTCTGCAGTCGAGTTGCGCTGCAAATTTAACCGGTGTGCAGTATACATGGCGATTTTCCGACTTTACATAAACCAAATGGAATGTTATAATCAATACAAAAAGCGAGGGAACCAGAATGGATGTAAAAGAACAGATCGCGAAAGCGGTGGGCAGGATCGCCAATGACAAGAAGCTGCAGGAGCAGTTCCAGAAGGAGCCGGTGAAGGCCCTGGAAAGCATTCTGGGCATCGACCTGCCGGAGGAAGCCATCGACCAGGTGGTGAAAGGCGTAAAGGCGAAGCTGACCACTGACAGGCTTTCGGATTCGGTGGACGCGCTGAAGGGATTTTTAAAAAAATAGGTCATATAAAAGAGCGGGCAAAAGCTGTGCAGCAGAAAGCGGCATCATATGTGCGGTAAAACCACGAGCGCATATGATGCCGCTTCCTTAATGAATGTGCTTTTGGCACAATATGACAGAGCGTATCAGGGGGGATTTTCGGGAAAGGCGGGGAAAATGATGGAATGGATTACGGACATGGACGGCGCCATACTGCTTTTTATCCAGGATGCGGTCAGGAATCCCGGGCTGACTCCGGTCTTTATCGCCATTACAGTGCTGGGGAACGGCGCGGTGGTATGGATCCTCACGGCGATGGGTCTGCTGATCCCGAGGGGGACCAGGAAGACGGCCCTTGCCTGCGCCGCGGCCCTGCTGCTGTCCCTTTTGATCAACAATGCGGCATTAAAGAATATCGTGGGGAGGATCAGGCCCTATGACACGATACCGGGCCTCGTCCCGCTGATCGGAAGGCCATGGGACTATTCCTTTCCTTCCGGGCATACGGCCAGCTCTTTTGCGGCGGCATGGGTTCTGTACCGCAGGCTGCCGAAGCGCTTCGGGATCCCCGCGCTTGCGCTGGCAGGCCTGATAGGGATTTCCAGGCTGTACCTGGGCGTGCACTATCCTACGGATGTGCTTTTCGGTGCCGTCAGCGGAATCGGGTGCGGCTGTATCGCCTGTGTGCTGGTTTCGGCATTGGCGCGCGATTGACAAGAATCAGTGCATTGGGGTATGATGGGAATAATACGGATGTGGCTGAGGACGAAAATTCAGCGGACTTACGGACAGAATGGAGGAAAAGCGTGGAGAACAGACAGTTGGACATGGACAGGATTTTGACGCAGGTGGATGCCCTTTATGAGCAGAACCGGGGCGAGGAGGCAGAGCAGCTCATGCTGCAGTCTGCCGGGGAAGCCGTGAGCCTCGGGGACGAGGGCGCCCGACTGCAGCTGCTCAATGAGCTGCTGGGCTATTACCGGGAGACCAGCCAGAGGGAAAGGGTCTACCAGACAGCCGCCGAGGCCATGGAGCAGGCGAGGAAAATGGGGCTGGAGGGCACGGTCCCCTATGCGACGACCCTGCTGAACATTGCCACCGCCTACCGCGCCTGCGGCAGGCTCCAGGAATCAAAGGAATACTACGCGCAGGTGCAGGAAATCTACGACAGCCAGCTGGAGCCGGACAGCATGCTGATGGCGGGCCTGAAGAACAATATCGCGCTGCTGTACCAGGAGACGGGGGACTTTGCCGCCGCGAAGGAAAAGCTGCTGGAGGCCCTGGCGATCGTATCGGGGAGGGGAGTGGCCTACGAGACGGCCGTCACCTGTGCCAATCTGGCCAGCACCTGCATGCAGCTGAAGCAGAAGGAGGAGGCGTGCGATTACGCCCGCAGGTCCGTGGAGATATTCCAGCGGGAGAAGGTGGAGGACAGCCATTACGCCGCCGCCCTCGCCACGCTGGGAGCCTACAGCTACCACGGAAAGGATTTCAGGAAGGCATTGGAGTATTATACCCGGGGCATGGAGGCCGTAGAGAGGAACCTGGGCAGAAACGAGTATTACCTCAGGCTTCAGGAGAATGCCGCCGCCTGCGAGAGGGCATTGGCCCAGGAGGGACAGGGGGCAGGCCTTGCGCTGGCCAGGCAGTATTATGAGAGCTGCGGCAGGCAGATGATTGAAGAACGTTTTCCCGCATATGCCGGGCGGATCGCCGTGGGGCTGGCGGGCAGGGGATCGGACTGCTTCGGCTATGACGACGAGGCTTCCAGGGACCATGACTGGGGCCCGGATTTCTGCATGTGGGTCACGGACGAGACCTATGAGGAGATCGGGGAAGAACTGCAGAAGGCTTACGAGGGCCTGCCGGAGGAGTTCGGCAACTATAAGCGCGCCCCCCGGGTAAACGGCCGCAACCGCCGGGGCGTGATCAGGATATCGGAATTCTACAGAGGGCTGGTAGGGGCATCAGAGTACGGGGAGATCGACTGGCGCAGCGTCAGCGACGCGGGCCTGTCGGCCGCGGTGAACGGAGAGATATTCCGGGACGACGAGGGTGTCTTCACTGCATTTAGGGACAGGCTGAAGGAGGGGTATCCGGAGGATATCCGCTATCTGAAGCTGGCGGAGAGCGCGGCGAGATTCTCCCAGACCGCACAGTACAATTATCCCAGGATGCTGGGCAGAGGGGACATCCTTACCGCTCAGATGATGGTGTGGGAGGGCCTGAAGGAGGCCATGAAGCTGCAGCACTATGTGGAAGGGAAGTATCCGCCCCATGACAAATGGCTCTATCGGAGCCTGACACAGCTGGAGCAGGGCGGTGAGATGGGAGGCATGCTCCAGGATCTCTCCAGCAGGCTGGCCGGAAGCGGCGTGCTGAAGAATGCGCTGGACGAGGATTCCATTGAGGACAAGATCGAGCGGATAGCCGCCTATTTCGCGGCGGAGATGTACCGGGCCGGCTTTATCAGCGACACGGACAGCTATCTGGACGCCCACAGCGAAGAGCTGGCTTACAAGGCCTCTTTGTGGGTGCAGGAGAAGGAGGCGCTGGTGGAGAGGATCGCCGGGCTGGAGTTCGAGGCCTTCGACAAGGTGAAGAACGAGGGCGGCAGGGCCAGCTGCCAGAACGACTGGGCCACCTTTTCGATCATGCGCAAGAGCCAGTACCTGACATGGAGCAAGCCCATGCTGATACAGTACCTGTATGACTTCCACAGGGAATACGACAGGGGGCACAACCTGATCGAGGAAAAGTACGGAAGGATGATGGAGAGCACCGCCCCGGAAAAATATGAGGAGATCAAGTCCTATTTCCCGGAGCTGAGCCAGGACAAGAAGGACATCATCGAACAGATCGTCCTATTCCAGGTGGGCTGGATGGAGAGATTCTCGGAGGAATATCCGGAGCTTGCGGGCAATGCCAGAAGGATACACACCTATGAGGACAGCAGCGAGGACACCTCCTATGAGACCTATCTGCGGGGCGAGCTGGGGACCTACTCGGACAAGATGCTGGAGCTGTACGGCAGATATGTGGTGGACTATGCCAGAGCCGGGAGGAACCTGACCCGCGATATCATGGAATTAAGTGTAAAAATGTACGGCTATGCGGATGTGGAGGATGCGGAGCGCAAGCTGGAAGCGGCCTGGAAAAAATAAGGCATGAGAACGGCATCTGACAGATTCTGCATGTTCGAATAAATGTCGAAAAACTGCACACTCTGTAATGCGGGGAAAGCAAAACAGCCTCGCGGAAAGGAGTGTATGCGGAAAATGGACGTGAACGGATTAGGATTGGGCGGATGGAACGGGGCGGGAACGCCCTATGCGGCCGCCATGCCGGGACAGCTGCCGGTAGGCTTCGGCATGGCCCTGGCCATGAACGAGGCGGCCATGAACGGCTATGCAGGGCTCACGGAGGCGCAGAAGGAGAAAGTCATCCTGCGCTGCAGGGACGCCCGGACGAAAGAACAGATGCAGGATATCGTAGACTCCCTGGTACCAGGTGCGGATGTGGGGGAGATTTATGAGGAAGCGCGGGAAAGCGCTTTCTGAGAGACGGACGGCGGAGGGTATCAGGTATACCATCCGCCGTCTATGGTTATGACCTGGCCTGTGAGATAGGCGGGGGCCGCGGCCAGGCTGAGGGCCAGCTGGGCCACCTCCTCCGGCCGACCCAGCCTGTCGGCAGGGATTTCCTCCCGCAGGGCATCCAGGTCTTCCGGGGAGAGGGTGCTGTTCATGGCAGTGTCGATGATGCCGCAGGCAATGGCATTGACCTGTATGTTGCTGGGAGCCAGCTCCTTGGCCAGGGCCTTGGTGAAGGCGTTCATGCCCCCCTTGGAGGCGGAATAGGCCACCTCCATGGAAGCGCCCTGGGTTCCCCAGACAGAGGAGATGTTGATGATCCTTCCCTGATGCCTGCGCAGCATCAGGGGGATGGCGGCCCGGCAGGTATAGAAGCAGGAGTCCAGGTTCACTGCCAGGATTTCGTGCCACTGGGCCGCAGTCATGTCCGAGAGCAGACCGAAATGGGCCATTCCGGCATTGTTCACCAGCACATCGATCTGCCGGATCCCAGAGAAGAGCTCCGCCACATCCTGTTCGCGCCCCATGTCCGCCCGGACAGCCCTGCAGGAGATTCCGCAGACGGATTGCAGCCCATGGGCCAGCTCCTCCAGCTCCCCGACGGAATGTCTGCAGGTGAGGATCAGGTCGAAGCCGTTTTCCGCGAAAAGCGCTGCAGCGGCCCTGCCTATGCCCCTGGACGCGCCGGTGATCAGGGCGGTCTTTCCTTTTTGTCCCATGCTCATGTCAGTCTCCTCCGTTTCTTTCCATATTAGCAGGGCGGAAGGGGAAAGTCAATGGGGCTGGGGATCCGGGAGGCAGGAGGGGCTTGTAAAGGAATCGGAAAGGGCATATAATAGTCTGTGGAACTGACAGGAAGCAGGGATATTTTGATAGGAGATGAACATGATGTATGATTTGATCGTCATCGGTTCCGGCCCGGCAGGCCTTTCGGCTGCCGTATATGGAAAGCGGGCGGGGCTGGATCTGCTGGTGCTGGAGAAGAACCCCATGAGTGGCGGGCAGGTGCTGAATACTTATGAGGTGGACAATTACCTGGGGATGCCGGGCATGGACGGCTTCGACATGGGGACGCGGTTCCGGGAGCACGCGGACAAGCTGGGCGTGGAATTCATGGAAGCCACGGCCCTTTCCCTGGAGGACAGGGGAGGGCATAAGCTGATACGCACGGATCAGGGGGAGCTGGAGGCGAAGACGGTGATCCTGGCCACGGGGGCCGTCCACGCCATGCTGGGCGCGCCCGGCGAGGAGAGGCTGGGCGGAAGGGGCGTGTCCTACTGCGCCACCTGCGACGGGGCGTTCTTCCGGGGCAGGACGGTGGCCGTGGTGGGCGGCGGGGACGTAGCCCTGGAGGACGCCATCTATCTGGCCCGCACCAGCGAGAAGGTGTACCTGATCCACAGGCGGGACGAGCTGCGCGGGGCCATGGTGCTGCAGCAGGAGCTGAAGGGGCTGCCCAATGTAGAGATCCTTTACAGCCATGTGGTGGAGGAGATTCTGGGGGAGGATACGGTGGAGGCCGTGACCCTGAAGGACTGCAGGACGGAGGAGACCTTCCGGCTGCCCGTGGACGGCGTGTTCGTAGCGGTGGGCATACGGCCCCAGACGGAGCTGGTGCGGGGGCTGGCGGCCTGCGATGAGGGCGGCTACGTGCTGGCGGGGGAGGACTGCGCCACCGATGTGCCGGGACTGTTCGTGGCGGGGGACGTGCGCAGGAAGCCTCTGCGCCAGATTGTGACGGCTGTGGCGGACGGCGCCAATGCCGCGGTGTCCGCAGGGAGCTGCTGCAGGGAATCCTGATTTTTTTGATTTCTTAAAGAAAACGAAAGAAATTTTGAAAGAAAGAATTGCCCCGGGGCAGTTCTTTTTTGGGGGAAAATACCGGAAAAGCGCATAAAACGGGAGTTTTCAGGCATTTCGATTTTTTTCTTTCCGGGTTGACAAAATTAAGAAAGAGTGATATATTTAGTAACAGATGTAATAAATCTGTAATAAATTAGGGATAAAGATGTAACGATCGGGAGGATTTCACCCCGTATACATAGTTTCAGTTTCGATTCGGAGAGGAGATAAACATGGCACATAAGACGAAGAGGACGGCAGTATATCTTTTGACGGCGACGATAGCTTTTACAGGGATGGGCATGACGGCACAGGCCTCCTCCATCCTGCCGGGCGGCGGCGTGAGCCTTGCGCTGGAGAACGGGAACAAGCTGGAGGACGTCACTGAGGACAAGTCCTCGCTGCCTATCCAGTCTATCATAGAGAGCATTCCGCTGGCCAATTCCGACGCGGCCCAGGCGGAGCCCACAGAGGAGGATATGTTCCGCAACCTGGTGATTGCGCAGGTGGACAGCTATGTGAATGTAAGGAGCACGTCCAGCGAAGAGGGCGAGATTCTGGGAAAGCTTTATGACAATTCCGTAGGAACCTTCATTTCAGAGGAGAACGGCTGGTATCAGATCAACTCCGGCAGCGTCACGGGCTATGTGAAGGCAGAGTACTGCGTCACCGGGGACGCGGCGGTGGAGATTGCCAAACAGGTAGGGAAGCGCATCGCTACTGTCACCACGGAGACCCTGTATGTCCGGGCGGAGGCCAGCACGGAGTGCGACATCATAGGTATGGTGCCCCAGGCTGCGGATTTGTTGGTCATGGAGGAGACAGAAGGCTGGGTGAAGGTAGATATAGAGGAGGGCCAGGGATGGATTTCCACGGAATACGTATCCCTCCACAGTGAATTCGTCCAGGCGGAGTCCAGAGAGGAAGAGGAGAGGCGGCTGGCCAAGGAGGAAGAGGAGCGCAAGAAGGCCCAGGCGGCAGCGGCTGCAGCTCAGGCGGCCCAGGCAGCGGCGAATGCCTCCACAACCCAGGAAGAGATTTCCTATCCGGTAAGCGGCGGCAGCGAGATGGGCCAGGCAGTGGCGAACTACGCACTGCAGTTCGTGGGGAATCCCTATGTGTACGGCGGCACCAGCCTGACCAACGGCGCGGACTGCTCCGGCTTCGTGATGAGCGTCTACGCGAACTTCGGCGTCAGCCTACCCCATTCTGATGCAGGGGACCGCACCCAGGGATACGGAGTGGACGGACTGGCCAACGCGCAGCCCGGGGATATTGTCTGCTATTCCGGCCATGTGGGAATCTATATCGGCGGCGGACAGATTGTACACGCCTCCAGTTCAAGGACAGGCATCATCGTCTCCAATGCAGGTTACAGAGAGATTCTGGCAATCAGGAGAATTTTCTAAAAATAAGGAAAGAATTATGGGCCGCACCCTTCGGGTGCGGTCTTTTGTTATCGCCAAAATCCCTTCTGTGCAAAATCACCAAATTTTTCTAAAAAAATGGATAAAGAATAATTTCTGTACGGGATAAAGATACAGTTATCCACAGTCAAAAATCGGAAAAAGCCATAAAAAATGACTTATACACGGAGTTATGCACATAATCCACATCGGACAGGCCTGTTTGTGTATGTGAAAAGGACAATGAAAACAGAACGTACGTTTTGTGCAGAACTGACAAAAAATGAGTTTTCCCAGTGGGAGAGATGCGGGGCAACTGACAGAAACGATTCTTAAAATATGTAAATAATCTGTTAAATCGTTGCAAAAACCATAGGAGACATGTTATAATGTCTATACAATAAACAACCGAAAGGGATGATCACATGAAATTTATCATTGTAGGCAGGAATTTAGAGGTAACACCCGGATTACGGTCGGCGGTGGAGGACAAAATCGGCAAGCTGGCAAAGTATTTCAATCCCGATACGGAGGTACATGTGACCTTGAGCGTGGAAAAGGAGCGTCAGAAGATTGAGGTGACGATTCCGGTAAAGGGCAATATCATCCGTTCCGAGCAGGTCAGCAGCGATATGTATGTCTCAATCGATCTGGTGGAGGAGATTATCGAGAGACAGTTAAAGAAATACAAGACGAAGATTGTGGACAAGCAGCAGACGGCGGAATCTTTCAGCCAGATGTACGTGGACAACAATTACATGGAGGACGAGGAGGTCAAAATCGTCCGCACCAAGAAGTTCGACATTAAGCCCATGTACCCGGAGGATGCCTGCATCCAGATGGAGCTTCTGGGACACGGCTTCTACGTGTTCATCAATGCGGAGACGGACCAGGTGAACGTGGTGTACAAGCGGAAGGGCGACACCTACGGGCTGATAGAGCCGGAGGGCTGATGGAGCCGGAGGGCTGTAGGCTGTGGGGAGGATCGGAACGTTGAAAGACTGGAACATTGAAGGACCGGAGTGCTGAAAGGCCGGAACGCAGACAGATTGGAGTGTTGAAGGACCGGAACGTAGAAGAATCAGAGTATTGAAAGGCTGAAACGTAGACAGACTGGAGTATTGAAGGACCAGAACGTAGACGGACCGGAGTATTGAAAGGCTGAAACGTAGACGGACTGGAGTATTGAAGAACCGGAACGTAGACGGACCGGAGCATTGGAAATGCTGGAATGGGGCTGCCGCAGGGATGTGGCGGCTCCTTTTTATGGAATCTGTCTTTTGTTTCCTACATATATTTGCTGTAACGGGATGTTTTGGAGTGGAAATGGAAAGAGAGCGAAAGGGAGAAGCGGGAAGGCCTGGCCGGGAAGGAAGAGGCTGGAAGAAGGAGCCGCGGCTTGTGGAATGGATGAAGAAGGGGATTCTGGCGGAATGCCTGCTTTTGGCGGTATCCGCTGGGGTGTCATTCTATCAGGAGCAGAGTAGAGCATCCAGGGAGAGCTCATCCGCATCCGGGGGAAGCGCATCCGTTTCTAAGGGAAACGCCGACAGCAAGGTGCTTTTCGTGGAGGATGACTACATAAAGTGGGTGGACTTCACCGTATCCTATGAAGCCCTCTGCCAGGCTTACGAATGGGACGTGGAGACCCATGGGACGGAGCATGAAATCGACTGGGTGGAGCTTCTGGCCTATGCGGCGGCGAAGACAGGCGGAGAGTTCGGCAAGGATGCTCTGAAGACCATAGATAAGGCCGCGGAGAAGCTTTCGGAGGGGGAGGCTACCATGGAAGAGCTGACGGAAGACCTGAAATATTATGACTATTACAGGGAAGCCTACGATGCGGTCATCGGCGGGCTAGTGGGGGAATACTGGGAGCAGACACCGGATGCCGGAGGAAGCGCCGGGCGGACAGAAGGGCAGACGGCGGATAGCGCGGGGAGCGGAGCAGCAGGGCAGGGGCAGACAGGGGGCGCGGAAAGGGAAGGATATGTGGAGCGGTATGGATTAAAGGGGTATTTTCCGCTGGCCAGGGGGTTCGACTATACGCATTATGATGATTTCGGGGTAGGGAGGAGTTATGGGTATCAGAGGAAGCATTTGGGACATGACATGATGGGGTTGGTAGGGACGCCTGTAATGGCAATCGAGTCCGGGGTAGTGGAGGCCCTGGGGTGGAACCAGTACGGGGGGTGGCGGATTGGGATACGCAGCTTTGACGGGAAGCGGTATTATTATTACGCGCATTTGAGGCAGAATTATCCTTATGCGGAGGGGCTGCAGAAGGGCAGCGTGGTGACGGCGGGGGATGTGATTGGGTAGTCTTGCGGTATAATAGGGCTAAATAAAGAACCTTTGACTATGAGGGCTTTATTTAGTCCTTTTTCATTTCTCCAGATTTTCTATATCTGATGAAAAGGCAGCGCTGCGGGAGGAAGTCGAATTCCTCTTTGAAATTGACCATAACGGCTTGTGCTTTGGGCACAAGGAACTGCAAGAAAGCATGAAGCCTTTACATGTGAACATTATACCATGGTAGGAAAGGATTGTACAATAAAATACCGGTATTTAGAAGAAAATTTGTTTTGAAATTAGTTGCTGACTTTAATGTGGCAATGTTGTAACTGAAATGAAAATTTGGGTGGTCAGTCAGCTGTTTAAGCTGGCTGACGGCACAAATCTGTTAAGGTATGTGACAAACATACTGTATTCCAATAGTAGGAGGACAAGCTATGAGCATGAGTACGGCGACAGGTGCAAGAAATAAGGAAGCCTACACAATTATTTTTAAGGACAAGCAGCACAAGGATTTTTATATGGAGTTCTTGCCGAGATGCAGGTACCAGGATGTGTACCATAAGGCGCTGGTTTACTGTTTGGGCTTAAGCAGGGACACGAGAGCCAATGCCCGGCAGATTTACGATTTTGAAACGGGAAATGTGAAGCCGGAATGTCTGCAGGCAGGCTGGCTGACCAGCGGCAGCGGAAGGATCATCCGGATGGCATTCAACCTTTACTGTAATGGGACACCCAGTGTCTATGACTATGAGGATGGCGAGGAGCAGCTGGAGGAATGCCAGTATTATACGGCGGAAGATCTGTTCTGTTGTGAGAATGCGGTTTATTTCTGGGAAGCGGTGAAGCTGCGATATCCGGAGTATACGCGATAAAGGAGAGAGGATTGGAGGGAAAGGATGCTTAAAATCAGGATGCAGGGAACGCTTAAGGATTTGAAATGGTTTCGGCAGCTTCTGGAACGCAGTGAAGAGGTTCAGGTGAATCGGGTGTCGGAGGCTTTTGTAAATAAGGGGACAAAGCGTTTCTTCCGCATGTATGCAGAAGTGGAAAAAGTAGAGAAGCAAAAATAGGAAGCAGAAGAGATAAGCAAGAAGAAAAGCTTATCGGTAAAGCCGGAGGAAAATATATGTGTAGGTTATCTGAAAACGTAACGAATGAAAACGGAAAGAGTGTTGTAAATGTTGAGTGTACGGAAAATAGATGCAAGATTATCGCTATATCAAACCAGAAAGGAGGAGTCGGAAAGACAACTACCTGCGTAAATCTGGGAATTGGTCTTGCCAGAGCGGGTGAAAGGGTCTTGCTGGTGGAGGCCGATGCGCAGGGCAGCCTTGCGGTAAGCTTGGGTATTTCGGAGCCGGACAAGCTGGATGTGACACTGGTGAACATTTTGGAGAAGGTCATCAATGACGAGGAGACCTGGCCGGGAGAAGGCATCATCCGCCATGAAGAGGGGATTGACTTTATCCCTGCAAATATTGAACTTGCCGGACTGGAAACTGCGCTTGTGAACATCATGAGCCGTGAGACGGTGATGCGGCAGTTCCTGCAGGAGATGCGGGAGCGGTATTCTTATATTCTGATTGATTGTATGCCGTCCCTGGGGATGATTACAATAAACGCACTTGTGGCGGCAGACTATGTGCTTGTCCCTGTGGAGGCAGCCTACTTGCCCGTAAAGGGTCTTCAGCAACTGATTAAGACCATCGGTAACATACATAGAAAGCTGAACCCGTCACTGGAGATTCTGGGCATCTTGCTGACGAAGGTTGACCGCAGGACGAATTTTGCAAGGGAAACATCTGTGAAGATACGGGAGGTCTACGGGGAAAGGGTACATATCTTCGAGAACTGCATCCCTTTGTCTGTTAGGGCAGCTTTCTATGT
>NZ_CAPDXS010000030.1:0-4795 GCF_948601915.1 uncultured Acetatifactor sp.
TTAGGATGTTCCGCAATTGGCGCAGGTCTGGCAGTTATCGCCGGTATCGGACCTGGTGTCGGACAGGGTATCGCGGCCGGACACGCTGCCGCTGCAGTGGGACGCAATCCCGGCGCACAGCCCAAGGTCATGCAGACCATGCTCCTTGGCCAGGCAGTGGCAGAGACCACGGGTCTGTACGGTCTGCTGGTAGCTATCCTGCTGATGTTCGTGAAACCCCTTCTGCCTTAATAGTGTGAAAAGATTTTCTAAGAATAAGAGGCAGAAAGGAGGCAAAAATGATACTTTTAACAGAAGGTGAGTCCATGTCGAGGCTGTTCGACCTGGACTGGCAGCTATTGGCTGATTCCTGTCTGATGATCATTGCCATCTTTTTCCTGTTCCTGATCCTGAGCTATTTCCTGTTCAATCCTGCCAGGAAGATGCTGGAGGGCCGCAAGGAGAAGATTCGGAACGAATTGGAAACCGCGAAGACCGCCATGCAGAACGCCCAAAGCCTGAAGAAGGAGTACGAGGCGAAGCTGAAGGATGTTGACAAGGAGGCGGAGGTCATCCTGAGCGAGGCACGCAGGAAGGCCCTGGCCAATGAGAACGCGATCGTGGCCGAGGCCAGGGAAGAGGCGGCCCGTATTCTGGACAGGGCCCGCGTGGAAGCGGAGCTGGAGAAGCAGAAGATGTCCGACGACGTGAAGCGCGAGATCGTGGTCGTCGCATCCCTGATGGCCGGCAAGATCGTGTCGGCATCCGTGGACAGCGCCATGCAGAATCAGCTGATAGACGAGACCTTGAAGGAAATGGGTGAAAAGACATGGCTAAATTAGTATCCAAGACATACGGCGAGGCCCTGTATGAGGTAGCCGCGGAGGCAGGCAGGACCTCGGAGCTGATGGAGGAGATCCGCTGTGTGGGAGAGATACTGGCAGCTAACCCCGCGTTCGACGAGCTGATGGGACATCCGGGGATTCCGAAGCAGGAAAAGCTCCAGGTGGTGGAGGACGTCTTCAGGGGCCGGATCAGCGACGAGCTGGCTGGCCTGCTTGAGATCGTGGTCACCAAGGAGCGCTATAAGGAGCTCCCGGCCATATTCGCCTATTTTACCGACAGGGTGAAAGAGGAACAGCGGACCGGCATGGCCTATGTGACCACTGCCGTAGAGCTGGACGCGGCCCAGAGGCAGGCTGTGGAAGCCAGGCTCCTTGAGACCAGCGGCTATGCGGGCATGGAGATGCATTACGAGGTGGATGCCTCGATTATCGGCGGAATGATCATCCGCATAAACGACAGAGTGGTGGACAGCAGTGTCCGCACGAAGTTGAACGGTTTGAAGAAACAATTATTACAAATCCAGCTGGGGTGACCCGCTGGAGGAAAGGTGCGACAGATCCATGAATTTAAGACCGGAAGAAATAAGTTCAGTTATCAAGGATCAGATCAAGCGCTATGCGTCAACGCTGGACGTGTCCGATGTGGGCACGGTCATCCAGGTGGCGGACGGCATCGCCCGCGTCCATGGACTGGAAAATGCCATGCAGGGCGAGCTGCTGGAATTTCCCGGCGAAGTCTACGGCATGGTGCTGAATCTGGAAGAGGATAACGTGGGCGTGGTACTTTTGGGCAGTGCGCGCAACATCAACGAAGGCGACACTGTCAAGACCACCGGACGGGTGGTTGAGGTTCCGGTGGGGGACGCGCTGACCGGGCGCGTGGTCAATGCGCTGGGACAGCCCATTGACGGCAAGGGCCCTATCCAGACCAGCAAGTATCGTCAGATCGAGCGCGTGGCCAGCGGCGTCATCACCAGAAAGAGCGTGGATACCCCGCTCCAGACGGGAATCAAGGCCATTGACGCCATGATTCCCATCGGAAGGGGCCAGCGTGAGCTGATCATCGGCGACCGCCAGACAGGCAAGACGGCCATCGCCATTGATACCATCATCAACCAGAAGGGCCAGAACGTAAAGTGCATCTACGTTGCCATCGGCCAGAAGGCCTCCACAATCGCCAACATCGTGAAGACCCTGGAGGAATACGGGGCGATGGCTTATACTACCGTAGTAGTGTCCACTGCCAGCGACCTTGCGCCGCTGCAGTACATCGCTCCCTACTCAGGCTGCGCCATCGGCGAGGAGTGGATGGAGAACGGCCAGGACGTGCTGGTCGTGTACGATGACCTGAGCAAGCATGCAACCGCATACCGCACGCTCTCTTTGCTGCTGAGGCGTCCGCCCGGGCGTGAGGCCTATCCCGGAGACGTGTTCTACCTGCACTCCAGGCTGCTGGAGCGCGCGGCCAGGATGAACGAGGAGTACGGCGGAGGATCCCTGACGGCCCTGCCGATCATCGAGACCCAGGCCGGAGACGTGTCCGCGTACATTCCCACCAACGTGATCTCCATCACCGACGGCCAGATTTATCTGGAGACGGAGATGTTCAACGCGGGCTTCCGTCCTGCCATCAACGCGGGCCTTTCCGTGTCCCGTGTAGGCGGCGCTGCCCAGATCAAGGCCATGAAGAAGATCGCGGCCCCGATCCGTACAGAGCTGGCCCAGTACAGAGAGCTGGCGAGCTTCGCCCAGTTCGGCTCCGAGCTGGACGACAACACCAAGGAGACGCTGGCCCAGGGCGAGCGCGTCAAGGAGGTGCTCAAGCAGCCCCAGTACGCGCCCATGGCTGTCCAGTACCAGGTCATCATCATCTACGCTGTGACCCGCAAGTATCTCCTGGACGTGCCCACGGAGGACATCATCAGGTTCGAGAAGGAATTCTTCGAGTTCCTGGACACCAAGTACCCTGAGGTTCCCGGCAACATCGCCGCCGAGAAGGTGATCTCCGACGAGACGGAAGAGACCCTGAAGAAAGCAATCGAGGAGTTCAAGAAGCAGTTCAAATAGAAAGAGGATATAGAATATGGCATCAATGCGTGATATAAAGCGTCGCAAGAGCAGTATCCAGGGGACGCAGCAGATTACCAAGGCCATGAAGCTGGTATCCACTGTGAAGCTGCAGCGTGCCAGAGCCAGTGCGGAGCGCTCAAAGGGATATTTCACCTGCATGTACGACACGGTGAACAATATCCTGCAGCGCGTGGGGCATATCGACCATCCTTATCTGACGCCCGGCGAATCCCGGCGGAAAGCGGTAATCGTCATTACGTCCAATCGTGGACTGGCAGGCGGTTACAATTCCAATGTGACGAAGCTGGTGACCAGACATCCTCAGTGGAAGAAGGAGGATCTGGACATCTACTGCCTGGGCAATAAGGGACGGGAGACCTTTGTCCGCAATGGTTATGCGGTGAAGGAGTGCGACAACGATATCGTGGAGAGCCCCGTGTACGTGGATGCCGCCGCGCTGTCGGCAAAGCTTCTGGAGTCCTTTGCGGCGGGGGAGATCGGGGAGATCTACCTGGCCTATACCGGCTTCAAGAACACCGTGAGCCATGTGCCCACGCTGCTCCGTCTGCTTCCGGTGGAGGTGGATGCCGCCGCGGCCCAGAGTGAGGGCTCCGGAGAGGCCACCGCCATCATGAACTTCGAGGCGGAGGACACGGAGGCGCTGGACCTGCTCATCCCCAAGTACGTCACCAGTCTGATCTACGGCGCGCTGCGGGAATCCGTGGCCAGCGAGAACGGTGCGCGTATGCAGGCCATGGACAATGCGACCAGCAATGCGGAGGAAATCATCAGCGATTTGACGCTGAAATACAACAGGGCCCGCCAGGGCTCGATCACACAGGAGCTGACGGAGATCATAGCCGGCGCGGAAGCGCTGGGATAATCGTGCAAAGATTCTCTATGCCCGCAAGAGGGTGCACAGCACACCTCTTTAGTACGCGAATAAAGCGCCGAGGGCATGCGTATGAAGATCTGAATTGTACGCGAAAGAATGCCGGGAGAACAAGGTTCGGTTTGAGAGGGCATTCTTTCAGGTGTCGGCAATCTGTATATGTCTGAGATTTAGAAATGAGATTTATGCCCGCGCAAGCGGGCGGGAAAGAGGTAGAAATGGCAGGAGAAAACAGAGGCAAGGTTACTCAGGTCATCGGCGCGGTGCTGGACATCCGCTTCGATGAGGGTAAGCTGCCCGAAATCAACGAAGCGATTCGCATTCCTACCAGAGACGGCAACGAGCTGACCGTGGAGGTCTCCCAGCATCTGGGCGACGACACCGTAAGGTGTATCGCCATGGGGAGCACCGACGGTCTGGTGAGGGGAATGGACGCGGTGGCCACAGGGGCACCGATTTCCGTTCCCGTGGGCGAGAAGACCCTGGGGCGCATCTTCAATGTCCTGGGCCAGCCCATCGACAACAAGCCGGCTCCGGAGGGAGTCTCCTATGAGCCGATCCACAGGCCTGCGCCGAAGTTCGAGGAACAGGCCACGGAGAAGGAGCTTCTGGAGACAGGCATTAAAGTCGTAGATCTGCTCTGTCCTTATCAGAAGGGCGGTAAGATTGGTCTGTTCGGCGGCGCAGGCGTGGGCAAGACGGTGCTGATTCAGGAGCTGATCCGTAATATCGCTACGGAGCACAGCGGCTATTCCGTGTTCACCGGCGTGGGCGAGCGTACCCGTGAGGGAAATGACCTTTACCATGAGATGATGGAGTCAGGCGTCATCGACAAGACCACCATGGTATTCGGGCAGATGAACGAGCCCCCCGGAGCCAGAATGCGCGTGGGCCTTACAGGGCTTACCATGGCAGAGTATTTCCGTGACAAGGGCGGCAAGGACGTGCTGCTGTTCATCGACAATATTTTCCGTTTCACACAGGCGGGCAGCGAGGTTTCCGCTCTGCT
>NZ_CAPDXS010000030.1:4805-34703 GCF_948601915.1 uncultured Acetatifactor sp.
GACTGGAGTTCAGACGTGTGCTCTTCCGATCTAGGTTTCCGCTCTGCTGGGCCGTATGCCTTCCGCAGTGGGTTACCAGCCCACGCTGCAGACGGAGATGGGCGCCCTTCAGGAGAGGATCACTTCCACCAAGAACGGTTCCATCACTTCCGTACAGGCAGTCTATGTGCCTGCGGACGACTTGACCGACCCGGCGCCGGCCACCACTTTTGCCCATCTGGATGCGACCACCACATTGTCCCGTTCCATCGTGGAACTGGGCATCTATCCGGCAGTGGATCCTCTGGAGTCCACCTCCCGTATCCTGGATCCCAGAATTGTGGGCGACGAGCATTACCAGACCGCCCGGGGCGTGCAGGAGATACTCCAGCGCTACAAGGAGCTCCAGGACATCATCGCCATTTTGGGCATGGACGAATTGTCGGAGGAAGACAAGCTGGTAGTATCCCGCGCACGTAAGGTGCAGAGGTTCCTGTCCCAGCCTTTCTTCGTGGCAGGCCAGTTCACTGGCATGGAGGGCAAATACGTACCTATCAACGAGACGATCCGCAGCTTCCGGGAAATCCTGGAAGGCAAGCATGACGATATCCCGGAGAGCTATTTCCTGAACGCGGGCAGCATCGACGACGTGCTGGCAAGGGTATCATAAGGATGGAGGGCGACTATGGCAGAGAAGAGCGGCTTCCCTGTGCGCATCATCACGCCTGACAGGGTCTTCTATGAGAACCAGGCGGACATGGTGGAGTTCAACACCACAGAGGGAGAGATCGGCGTGCTGCCGGGGCATATTCCCATGACAGTGATCGTAAGGCCTGGCATCCTTTACATCCATGAGACGGAGGGGGAGAAGAAGGCGGCCCTGCATGCGGGGTTCGCGGAAATCCTTCCGGAGGGTGTGACGATTCTGGCCGAGACAATCGAATGGCCCGGCGAGATAGACGAAAACCGTGCGAAATCCGCTATGGAGCGGGCCGAGAGGCGCTTACAGGGCAAGGCTGCCAACACGGACCTTGCAAGGGCCGAGACGGCGCTGCAGCGGGCAGTCGCACGGATACAGGTATTAAAATAGGGATCGAAAGCGGGGCGGCAGAGGCATCCGCCTGTAACAGTTAGAGGAAACACGCATATGCTGTTAAAAAACCCAAAGAGGAGTGCGTATGGAATTTCATTCGAAACTGTTACAGCCGCTTCCGGAAGACAAAGTAAGGGGCTGGAACGGGCCCCTTCCTTTTTATATGACCTACCCTGATTACCGCGGCGCGGAGAACGAGGCCAGGCTGCTGCGGGATCTGGAATATCTGCAGCAGATGTACCCCGGAGACGTAAGGCGCTGCCAGAGAAGGATAGCAGAGATCCTGGACAGGACGGACTACGAGGGCAGCATGATCTACGACGAATACCCGGACAGATGCAGCCTGCAGGCGCTGGCGGGATCTATGTGCCGGATTCTGGAGAGCGAGGAGGGGAATCCGCCTGCAGAGGAAATGATACAGGTCCTGCTGTTCAACGAGATATACAAGCGCCGCCACGGAGGCCGCAGAGGGAGCTTCTCCACATGGTTCTAGGGAAGACGGCGGCATGGCAGAACGGCGGCCCCACTGATGGAAGAAAGGGTTTCCATGGATAAACTGAGAGAATTCTTCCGGCAGCTGCCGGATCAAAATATCATACAGATCACACTGAGCAATACAAGGGATGCGGAAAAGGCTTCCAAGGTGAAGCTGCGCCCGGTGCTCATCCGGGGAAGGATGTGCTTCCAGGAGACATTGTACCGCGGCGCGCAGGTGTTCCACAGGAACCTGGAGCGGGAGGAGCTGGAGGAACGCCTGACAGGATATATGGAGGGGCTGTTCAGGCAGGCGCAGATAAGCTGCGCCTACCTGGAAGCCAGCGTCCTGGTCAGCAGAAAGGGGGCAGTGTCCATCAAGTCCAAAAAGCGCAGGGACGCGGAACCCCCAAACCTTCCGGACATGTCCCACGACCGCTCCAAGCGCTACATCCTGCCCGAGGGGGAGCCGGTGGACTTCCTGGTGAGCCTGGGAGTGCAGACGCCCCAGGGGAAGGTGGTGAGGGCGAAATATGATAAGTTCCGGCAGATCAACCGTTATCTGGAGTTCATCGAGGATGTGCTGGAGAAGCTTCCCGCAGACCGCACCATCCGCATCGTGGATTTCGGCTGCGGGAAGTCCTATCTGACCTTCGGCATGTACTATTATCTGAACCGGCTCCAGGGCAGGGACATCCGGGTCACCGGGCTGGATCTGAAAGCGGATGTGATCGACCGCTGCGGTCAGTTGGCCAAAGAGCTGCATTACGATGGCCTGTGCTTCCGGCAGGGGGACATCAGCGACTATCAGGGCGGGGAGAAGGTGGACATGGTGGTCTCCCTCCACGCCTGCGACAAGGCCACGGACTATGCCCTGGAGAAGGCCGTAAAATGGGGAGCCGGCGTGATCCTGGCGGTGCCCTGCTGCCAGCATGAGCTGAACGGCCAGATCCGGTGCGGAGAGCTTGCGCCCATCCTGCGCTACGGCGTGATCAGGGAGCGCATGGCGGCATTGATCACGGACGCCCTGCGGGCCGACCTGCTGGAGGAGAAGGGGTATGACGTGCAGATCCTGGAGTTCATCGACATGGAGCACACGCCCAAGAACCTGATGATCCGGGCGGTGAAGTCCGATGCCATGCGCCCGGGCGGCTCCTGGGCGGAGAAATCCACGGCCCTTGCCCGCACCATGGAATTCCTGCATGTGGATCCTGCCCTGAAGGAGCTGTTATATGAAGAAGACCATCATTAAGCTTACGGTCTGCTGCCTTGTGTTCCTGGCGGCACTGACCATCGTGAACAAATTCATGAACAGAGGGCATGACAACCTGACTATGGAGATGTCCCCCGCCACCTTCCCGCTGGTCACCATGGTGATGCGGGGCACGGCATGCAACCAGCTCCACGGCTACGGGGAGCCGGTGGACATGGCCTTTCAGAGGGAGACCGTGACCGTGCTGGGGGAGGACAGGGATGCCGGCTTCCTGGTGGACACCTTCGGGGAGGCGGTCACGGGCATCGCCATGCAGGTGAGGAGCGCGGACGGATCCAGGCTGATCGAGGATACCGAGATTGCGGACTATGTGGAGACGGAGGGGCAGATCAGCGGGCGCATCGCCCTGAAGGACCTGATTGAACGGGATACCGAATATCTGCTGACGGTGCTGCTCACCCTGGAGGGGGACAGGCAGGTGTCCTATTACACCAGGGTCATATGGAGCGACAGCCTGCATGTGGAGGAGAAGACGGCCTTCTGCCTGGACTTCCATGAACGCCTGTACGATAAGGAGGCTGCCAGGGAGCTGACCAAGTACATGGAGTCCGATGCCAGGCTGGAGGACAACAGCTCTTACCACAGCGTGAACATCTACAGCAGCTTCCGACAGCTCACCTGGGGCGATCTGGAGGTGGAGGAGATCGGGGAGCCTGAGATCCGGCTGACGGAGATCGGGGAGCAGACGGCCTCTTTCCTCATGGACTACATGGTGGCCACCAGGGAGGAGGGGGAGAGCACCTATTACAGGATGCGGGAGCACTACCGGATTCGCTACACCGCGGACCGGATCTACCTGCTGGCCTACGAGCGTACCATGGACCAGATTCCGGACGCGGAGAAGCTGCGGGTGGAGGACCGCATCGTGCTGGGCATTACCGGGGAAGACGTGGACATGCGGGAGAGCGAAGACGGAAATGTAGTAGCGTTCGTGGCGGCCAACCGGCTCTTCTGCTACAACATCACCACCAACAAGCTCACCTTGGTCTTCAGCTTCTACGACGAGGAGAACGCGGACGCCCGCACCATGTACGACCAGCACGCCATCAAGATCCTGGATCTGGACGAGGGCGGCAACATGCAGTTCGCCGTCTACGGATACATGAACCGGGGAAGGCACGAGGGGGAGGTGGGCATACAGCTCTACACCTACAACAGCGGCCAGAACACGGTGGAGGAGCTGCTCTACATCCCCTACGACAGGCCTTATTCCGTGCTGCAGGTGCAGATGGAACGCCTGCTGTACCTGAACAGGGAGCAGAAGCTCTACCTCACGCTGGACGGCGGGGTATACGGGATAGACCTGGTGCGCAGGACATGCTCCAGGCAGATAGAGATCGCCCAGGACGAGGGGCTCCAGGTGTCGGAGAACCACAAGATCATGGTCTGGTCCTCCGGGGAGGACATCTACCACAGCAATGTGCTGAACATCCACAACCTGGGCACCGATGTACGGAAGAGCATCACAGTGCCCGAGGGGGAGGCCATCAGGCCCCTGGGCTTCATGGACGAGGACATCATATACGGCATAGCCCACGGGGCGGACGTGGTGGAGGAGCACTCCGGCAGGTTCCTCTTTCCCATGTATGCCATATGCATCTGCAATTCCGAGGGCGAGCTGCTGAAGGAATACAGGCAGACGGGGGTCTATGTCACCGGCTGCAATGTGGACGGCAACCAGATCGCCCTGGACCGGGTGATGCGCCTGGAATCCGGCACCTACCAGGAGATAGAGCAGGAGCATGTTATGAACAGCCTGGAGGAGGGGACGGGCAGGAACACATTGGCCGCCGCGGACACGGAGCGGTATAAGCGGCAGATGGAGATCCGGCTGCGCAAGTACCCGGAGGGCAAGTCAGCCATGGTGCTTACGCCCAAGGAGGTGGTGTACGAAGGCGGCAGACAGCTCCTGCTGCCGGAGGCCGGAGAGGCCCAGCGCTTCTATGTGTACGGGGCTTACGGTGCCTGCGGCATCTTCAGCTCTTCCGCCCGGGCCGTGGAGCTGGCCTACGACGCCGCGGGAGGGGTCATGGACGAGAGCGGGCGCAGGATCTGGCAGCGGGGGAACCGGGCCGCGAAGAACCAGATCATGGCAATCAAGGAGGCGGAGGCCACGCCGGAGAGAGGCGCGCTGGCCGTCTGCCTGGACACCATGCTGGGCTATGAGGGCGTGGTGCGGAACACCCAGTACCATCTGGACCGGGGGGAGACGATTCGGGACATCCTCCGGGAAAGCCTGCCGGACGCGGTCCTTCTGGACCTGGCGGGCTGCAGCCTGGACGCGGTGCTGTATTATGTGAACCAGGACATCCCCGTGTTGGCGTTGGTGGAGGACAGCGCAGTGCTGCTGGTGGGCTTCAATGAGATTGAGGTGGGCATCATGGATCCCGTCACGGGCACCATATACACCATGAAGAACAGCGAGGCATCGGCCTGGTTCGAGGAGAGCGGGAACCAGTTCATCACCTATCTGAGGGAATAGGCTGCCGCGGCAATAAGTCAGGCCTGTTTTACGGCTGGACGGATTGGGGAATCTGTGGTAGAATCTTCCTCAAAAGGTATGTCTTGTAAGGAAGGTAAAAAATCAGAACGGAACCGGAGGTAAGGACATGAAGGTAGAGAAGATACCGGCACTGATAGGCCTGGTGCTGATCATTCTGCTGGCCTTTCTGATCATATGGCAGGCGGGGATATTCGGCGTGTCGAAGGGTAGGCTGGAGCAGGATGCCAGGGACAAGCAGGGCGTGGAGAAGTCCTGGGAGATGGCCCAGGCCGTCAATGAGGACATGTGCGCCATGCTCTTCTATGACGAGGAGAAGGAGAACTACGCCTACTCCATCTATCTGACCAAAGAGGGCCTGTCATACGGCTACTTCTACAGGCAGGGCGGCACCGACGCCTACATGGAGGAGGGCGTGAAGGGCGTGGTGTTCGAAGACAAGGGCATCGCGCTGCTCTCCCTGAACGAGGACAAGGTGTGCAAAATCGTGGTGGACGACAGCGTGAAGCAGGAGACCATACAGGTGGACTCCGAGGAGCCCTTCGCCATCGTGCTCCCCATCGAGTGCGGGGCCATCACCATGTACGATGCCCAGGAAAACGTGGTGACGCTCTACGACACCTTCACCGGGGCCTGAAGAGATACAGACGGACAGAAGCCGCATTACACCAGAACCGCCGGGTCATTGCGATCCGGCGGTTCCAGTGTAATATAGGTGTAATAAATATAGGAGATAGCATAAGTAATGTGTGCCCGCAGGCATCAGGGGGAAAGCTCCCCGCTCTTGTACCGGGCCACGATGCTCGTAATCCTCTCATTGGGATTCAGCAGGTCGCTGATGGAGGAGTCGTGGTTCAGGGTATCGATGATGTAGGCGATATATTTGCTCATGTCGCAGTTGATATACCATTCCCTGCGCAACAGCTCCGGTGTCTGATAGATCAGGTTCGTAGTCAGCACCCGGTCGATGATTCCTTCTTCATAAGCCCGGTCGAATTTGTCCAGGCCGCTGGTGAACAGCCCGAAGGTGGAGAAGACGAATATCTTGTGCGCCCTGCGGTTCTTCAGCTCCGCAGCCACCTCCAGCACGCTGTCCCCGGAGGAGATCATGTCATCGATGATGATCATGTCCTTGCCCTCCACGCTGGTGCCCAGGAATTCGTGGGCGATGATGGGATTGCGTCCGTCGACTATCCTTGTGTAGTCGCGCCTCTTATAGAACATGCCCATATCCAGGCCCAGCACATTGGCACAGTAGATGGCCCGGGTCATGCCGCCCTCGTCGGGGCTTATGACCATCATGTGGTCAGCGTCTATCTGCAGGTCCCCCACATGGCCCAGCAGCCCCTTGATGAACTGATAGGCTGGCTGCACGGTCTCGAAGCCGTGCAGGGGGATGGCGTTCTGGACCCTGGGGTCATGGGCGTCGAAGGTGATGATATTGTCCACGCCCATCTGCACCAGCTCCTGCAGCGCCAGCGCGCAGTCCAGGGACTCCCTGTTGGAGCGCTTGTGCTGGCGGCTCTCGTACAGAAAGGGCATGATCACCGTGATGCGCCGGGCCTTGCCGCCCACGGCGGAGATGATCCGCTTCAGATCCTGATAGTGGTCATCGGGGGACATGTGGTTCTCCTGGCCGCCCAGGCGATAGGTCAGGGAATAGTTGCAGACATCCACCAGCAGGTAGAGGTCGAAGCCGCGGACGGATTCCAGGATCATCCCCTTAGCCTCCCCGGAGCCAAAACGGGGCACCCTTGACTGCAGCAGGTAGGAGTCCCGCTGATAGCCGGAAAAGGCCAGGGATTCCTTGTGCTCGCTCTCCCGCTCCCTCCGCCATCTCACCAGGTATTTGTCGATTCGCTCCGACAGGGGCCTACAGCCCTCCAGCGCGATGATTCCCAGAGAGCCGGCGGGAATGGTTTCCAAGTTTCTTTTTTCTTCGCGGTTGCCCATGATGTGTCCCTTTCTGTTCTTTTCCATGCAGATTCCTGCAATTTTGTCTGAAGCCGGAAGAAGTCTTCGATTGGTATCGGTAAAAGCGGTATCGGTAATTATCTATTATACAGCGGGGGCGTTGGACAGGCGCTTTTTCAGGATACGGATGTCCGGCCCCGTGAGCTTGCACAGCGTGAAGCCGCTGCTGATCCGGGAGAAGATCCGGTCGGAGTAACGGTCCCTGAGCTCCTCCAGGCTGATGTTGGTGGAGATCAGGGTGGACCTCCCGCGCAGATGGCGTTCGTTGAGGCAGGAGAACAGCGCAGAGGTCACGAAACTGTTGGTGATCTCCGTCCCCAGGTCGTCCACGATCAGCAGGTCGCAGCCGTAGAGGTCCTCGCAGAAATCCTGGAGGCTGTCCTTGAGCCGTCCGTCAAAGGTATACCTGGCCAGCGTGTCGAACAGGCTGGCGGCGCTGAAATAGAGGACGGAACAGCCCCGCTGGAGAAGCTCCCTGGCGATGCAGCCGGAGAGGAAGCTCTTGCCGGTGCCTACGGTGCCGTAGAAGAAAAGGTTCCGGCAGACCTCCCCGAACTCCCGTATGAATTTCCTGCTGATGCCCACTGCCGCCTCAAAGCGGCGCAGATCCTCCCCCTGATAATACTCATACGAGAGGACGGAAAAATTTTCACGTTCTATCAGCTCCTGTATATGGGACTGGGCATACAGGAGGGAAATCTCCTGCTGCCGGAAGCAATGGCATTTTGTCTTAAGCCCCTGATCCGAGGTGACGTAACCGGTATCCTGGCAGTCCGGACAGCGATAGACGGGCTCCAGATAATCCTCGGGGAAGCCGTGCTCCGCCAGAAGACATTTCCGCCTACAGGCAAGCTCCGCCAGTTCCTGGTGGAGACCGGACAGCGCGTCCTCATCCCCCTCCAGCATGCGCCTGGCCCGGGCTACGGACAGGGTGCTGACGGATTCCGAAAGGGGAAGGTACTCCGGGACGGCCTCGCAGACCTCCCGCAGCCTGGCCTCTGCCAGGATCCGGTTCTCATCCCTCGTGCGCTGGTATTCCTTTCGGATGGCTTCATATTGAGAATTGCTCAGTGCCATTGTGGCCTCCTGTTCCGGTGCCGCGGCCGCCCTTAGTTGCTGACCAGTTCCTGCTCCAGGGCGGCGAAATCATAATTGTTCTGTGTAAACTGATTGAAGCGGTTGCCCGACTGCTTCGGGGGATTGGAGGAGGCGCTTTTCCTGCGCTGCTGGTGCAGGTCATCAATCCCCTGTATATCTGCCTTATGGTGTACGTTCTGGCGCTTCCAGCTGCTCAGGATGCTCTCGGCATACTCGAAGCGGTGCTTGTCCGTGGCCAGCACGGTGCGCTCACAGGCCTCGATGATGATGTCCATGGTAAAGCCGTAATCCTTCAGCCAGCGGGTGATGAACTCCATCTCCTTGGCGGTGGGGGAATTGCTCTTGCCCAGGCCGTTCATGATGGTGTAGATATTCTTGTCGTAGCGGGTGGCCCTTTTCTGGGCCTGCTTCGGGGTGGTGATGCCGTCCTCCGCCCAGCTTACCGCTACTTTCTCTATGTATTTGAAATCCTTCTTGCCCCTGTCCACGCAGTATTGGAGCAGATAGTCGATCAGGTCGTCGGAAAAGCGCAGCACATCCGTGAAGTAGAGGATGGTCTTGATCTCCGAGGGCGTCAGCGGCTTTCCGATGTAGGATTCCGCGATGAACAGGAGCTGTGTGGTCTCCTGTCTGCCCTTGAACTCCCGGAGCTGGTCGGCGGTGTAGGACGGCTTCTCATATACCATTGCCGCCTGGGCGCTGTCCGGCTGGCTCTCTGCCTGGGGAAGCCCTGCTGGGACGGCATCCCTCCGGACATCCTCCACGGCAGGCATGACGGGCATGGGCACAAAGGAGGCCGGCATCTGCGCGCCCGCCCTGGCCCCGTCGGTCAGGTCATGGATATGGATGCCCACCAGGTTCTTGTCCCCGTCGTAGTCCAGGCTGAGGAGCTGCTGCTTCTCCCAGTACCGCAGGGCACGCAACACGTCCTTCTCCGTGTGGTTGAACCTGTCCGCGATGTCGGACACGCTGGTGGCCAGATGGGCGCTCATCATACGGAGCAGATAGAGATAGACCTTTAGCTGGGCATCATTGGCATCCTTCATATACTCATCGATGAAAAGATTGGACACCACTGTGGAATCCACATGGTTGTCCGGATAAATCGTCAAACGCGCCATTGCCTCTCCCCTGCCTCTCCATACAATCGTTCCATAATGCGCCGTACTGACGCAGTAGCAAAAGTATAGCATAGTGTCCGGAAAAAGAAAATAGTCAAATTGCCTGAATCCGTTTTGGGGTGCAGGCCCGGGGCCGGTTTGTGGAAATTGTGGAAACTGTGGACAACCCTCCGGAATCCAGGGATTCCACGGGACTGTCCCCCGGGCATATCCACAGCCCGGATTCCCGTCTTTTTTGTGGAAACTGTGGATAACTAGGAGCCAAGCAGGCTTTCGCCGATTTTTACCACATCCCCGGCACCCATGGTTATCAACAGATCGTCCTTTATGCAATTTTCCAGTAGGAAATTCTCTATCTCATCAAAGCTGGGGAAATAATGGCATACATGCCCCAGCGCCTGGATCTCCCGCTGCAGATCCTGGGAATGGACGCCCAGGGTATCCGTCTCCCTGGCCGCGTAGATGTCCGCCAGCACCACCTCGTCCGCAAGGCACAGGGATCGGGCGAATTCCTTCAGATAGGCCTTGGTGCGGGTGTAGGTGTGGGGCTGGAACACGCACCAGAGCTTCCGGTGGGGATAGTTGGCGGCGGCCTTCAGGGTGGCCTCGATCTCCGTGGGATGGTGGGCGTAGTCGTCTATGACGGTGACGCCGCCGATGGTCCCCTTGTGCTCGAAGCGCCTGTCGGTGCCCTTGTAGCCCTGCAGCGCCCCTGCCGCCAGGCTGCCGTCGATGTCCAGGCACTCCGCCACCGCCAGGGCCGCCAGGGCATTGTATACATTGTGCTCGCCGGGCACGCTTAAAGTCACGGGGCGCTTTGCGCCTCCCGGACAGTGCAGGATGAAGCGTGGGTTGCCGAAGCCGTCATAGCGGATGTCCGTGGCGAAATAGTCGTTCGGCTCGCCCGCTCCAAAGGTGACGACACGGCAGCGCAAGCCTTCCGTGATCTCCTCCAGCCGCTCGATGTCCCCATTGACGACGAGGCAGCCGTCCTGGGGCAGGAGCCCGGCGAACCGCCGGAAGGAATGGCGGATGTCCTCCAGGTCCTTGAAGAAGTCAAGGTGGTCCTCCCCGATGTTCAGGATGATGCCCACCTTCGGGAAGAAGTCCAGGAAGCTGTTGGTGTACTCGCAGGCCTCCGCCACAAAGTAGCCGGAGTGGCCGATGCGCATATTGCCGCCGATGTCCTTCAGGACGCCGCCGATGGACAGGGTGGGATCCAGGCCCGCGCCCAGCAGGATCTCGCCCACCATGGAGGTGGTAGTGGTCTTGCCGTGGGTGCCGCTGACGGCGATGGGGGTCTGGTAATGCTTCATGATCTGGCCCAGAAGCTGGCCCCTGGTAAGGCAGGGGAGGAGCCTGGCGTGGGCCTCCTTATATTCCGGATTGTCCGGGTGGATGGCGGCGGTGAAGACCACGCAGTCAATCCGCCCGGCCTCGGTCATATTTTCGGCCCTCTGTCCATAGAATACGGTAATCCCCTGTGCCTCCAGCATCTCGGTGGCGGCGCTGGGGGAGCGGTCGGAGCCGCAGACCTGGAAGCCCGCGTCCTGCAGCAGCAGCGCCATGCCGGACATGCTGATGCCGCCGATGCCCACGAAGTAGAGGGAAGAGGGATGGCTGAAATCAATTGTATACATAGGCTGTACTTCCTTGTTGGTTTTTCGTTACATTATTATTATAGCACCTGGCGCAAAGAAAAATCAACATGAAATCAAATTTCCGAAGACATCCGTAATGTCCTTTGAAATTGCATATATAAATTAGAAAAATTAGAAAATATGTACAAATATATAGCGCACTAAACTAAAAATATGTTAATTTTCAACACAAATAAGAATATAAAAAATAAATATTTTGACATTAAATATTCCATTTTGTCGGGGCGTATGATATAATGTTGGCACAGAAGGACATTGTGCCAACTTCTGATTCCATGTGCGCTACAGCGCACAGGAGGGTATAATATTGGCACAGAAGGACATTGTGCCAACTTCTGATTCCATGTGCGCCGCAGCGCACGAAAGGGTATAATATTGGCACAGAAGGACATTGTGCCAACTTCTGATTCCATACGCGCCGAAGCGCACGAAAACAGAGGTGACAACTATGGTGAAGAAAGAAATGATTGCCATGCTTCTGGCAGGCGGGCAGGGCAGTCGGCTGGGTGTGCTGACATCCAAGATGGCGAAGCCTGCCGTGGCGTTCGGAGGGAAATACCGGATCATCGATTTTCCGCTCTCCAACTGCATCAATTCCGGGGTGGATACCGTGGGGGTCCTGACCCAGTACCAGCCCCTGCGGCTGAATTCCCACATCGGGATCGGCATCCCCTGGGATCTGGACCGCAATATAGGCGGGGTCACGGTGCTGCCGCCCTATGAGAGGAGCTCCAACAGCGAATGGTACACGGGCACGGCCAATGCCATCTACCAGAACATGGAATACATGGAGCGCTACCATCCCGACTATGTATTGATCCTGTCCGGTGACCATATCTACAAGATGGACTACGAGCTGATGTTGGATTTCCATAAGGAGAACAACGCGGACGTGACCATCGCAGTCATGCCGGTGCCCAGGGAGGAGGCCAGCCGCTTCGGCATCATGATCGCCGATGAGAAGCGCAGAATCACCGATTTCGAGGAAAAGCCCAAGAACCCCAGGAGCAACCTGGCCAGCATGGGGATCTACATCTTCAACTGGAAGACCCTGAAGAGGGCGCTGATGGCCATGGCGGAGCAGCCCGCGCTGGACTTCGGCAAGCATGTGATCCCCTACTGCCACCAGAAGGGCGCGTTCCTCTACGCCTACGAGTTCAACGGCTACTGGAAGGACGTAGGCACCCTGCACTCCTACTGGGAGGCCAACATGGAGCTCATCGACATCGTGCCGGAATTCAACCTCTATGAGGAATACTGGAAGATATATACCAAAAGCGAGATTCAGCCCCCGCAGTACTTCTCGGAGGACAGCGTGGTGGAGACCAGCATCATCGGGGAGGGCACGGATATCTACGGGAAGGTGTACCATTCCGTCATAGGCTGCGGGGTCACCATAGGAAAAGGCACTGTGGTGCGGGATTCCATCATCATGAACCAGACCCAGATAGGGAACCATTGCGAGGTGAACAAGGCCATCGTGGACGAGGAGGTGCGGATTGGGGACCATGTGCGGCTGGGCGTGGGAGAGTCGGTGGAAAATGAGATCGCCCCTCATATCTACAATCACGACATCGTGACCATAGGGGAGCGCAGCGTCGTCCCCAACGGCATCACCGTGGGCAAGAACGCGGTCATCTTCGGCGTCACCACAGGCCTGGATTATGAGGGCTCCTGTCTGCCGGGCGGCAAAACTTTGATTAAGGCAGGTGAAGAGCAATGAGGGCGATCGGAATCATTTTAGCCGGAGGCAACAACCGCAGGATGCAGGAGCTGTCCTACAGGCGGGCCGTATGCGCCATGCCCATCGCGGGGAGCTACCGCAGCATCGACTTTACCCTGAGCAACATGTCCAACTCCCATATCCAGAAGGTGGCGGTGCTGACCCAGTACAATGCCAGCAGCCTGCACGAGCACTTAAGCTCCTCCAAGTGGTGGGACTTCGGGCGCAAGCAGGGGGGCCTGTATGTGTTCACCCCTGCGGTCACGGCCCAGAACAGCAACTGGTACAGGGGCACGGCGGACGCCATCTACCAGAACCTGGATTTCCTGCGGAGCAGCCATGAGCCCTATGTGCTGATAGCCTCCGGGGACGGCGTGTACAAGATGGATTTCAACAAGGTCATGGAATACCACATCGAGAGGAGGGCAGACATCACTGTAGTCTGTCGGGACATGGGGCCTAACGCGGATCTGGAGCGCTTCGGGACCATCCGTATGAACGAGGAGAGCCGCATCGAGGAGTTCGAGGAGAAGCCCCTGCACGCGAAATCCCGGGTCATCTCCTGCGGCATCTACATCCTCCGCAGGCGCCAGCTCATAGAGATGGTGGAGAAGTGCATCGAGGAGGACAGGTACGACATCGTCAGGGACATCCTGATCCGCTACAAGGACGTGAAGCGGATCTACGGCTACAAGATACGGGACTACTGGAGGAACATCGCCTCCGTGGAGGATTACTACGCCACCAACATGGACTTCTTAAAGCCCGAGGTGAGAGGCTATTTCTTCAAGCAGTACCCGGACGTCTACTCCAAGGTGGACGACCTGGCCCCGGCCAAGTACAATATGGGAGCCCGCGTGCGCAACAGCCTGATATCCAGCGGCTGCATCGTCAACGGCACTGTGGAGAGCTCCGTGGTGTTCAAGAAGAGTTATATAGGCAATAATTGCGTCATCAAGAATTCCATCATTCTGAATGATGTGTACATCGGCGACAACACTTACATAGAGAATTGCATCTTAGAAAGCCATAGCACCATTCGGGCAAATTCCCGCTATGTGGGGGAAGATGGGCAGATTCGCATTGTAGTAGAGAGAAACGAAAGATACACGATGTGACATAGGTGGCTTTTGATTCCGGATAAGGGGGTTTTAAAGGATGCAGGTTACAGATGTTCGCGTTCGCAAGATTGCGAAGGAAGGCAGGATGAAGGCAATTGTCTCGATCACCCTGGACGAGGAGTTCGTGGTGCATGACATCAAGGTGATAGAGGGCGACAAGGGCCTGTTCATCGCAATGCCCAGCAAGAGGACGGCAGACGGGGAATACAAGGATATTGCCCATCCCATCAATGCCTCCGCAAGGGAAGCCATCCAGGAGGTGATCCTGGAGAGCTACAGGAGGGCTTTGGAGGAGCCGGACGGGGAGTGAGATGTGACATCATAGGAAGACAGACAGTGAAATCCCCCAAGGGGCTGCCGTTTAGAGCGGCAGCCCCTTTGTACTATAGCGTTATATGCCATGGCAATTTGTGTCTGCCAGGGGTCTGTGGGGGCGGCTCAATGGGGTTCACGGAGAAGGGAGGAATCTTTCAGGAGCCCTTCTTCCGTGAGCCGGTATACCTTGTCGCAGACCTCCGTCAGGTACTTCCTGTCATGGGAGATGCTGATGACGGCCCCGGGGAATTCCGCCAGCATCCGCCGGATCACCGGGGCGGACAGGGCGGAGAAGTTCCGCGTAGGCTCGTCCAGAATCAGCACATTGGCCCCGGACAGGCTCATCTTCAACAGCAGCACCTTGGCCTTCTGGCCTCCGGAGAGCTCCGCGATCGGATGATCCATCTCGTCGAAGGTGTATTTCAGGGAGCCCAGGAAAGTCCGGATCTGGGTCAGCTCCTCCTTGTCCCCGGTCCGGGCCAGGTAGTCCACGGGATTCGTTTCCAGGTTCAGCAGATCCTCGTAATTCTGGGGCATGTAGGCCGCGTGGATGTCCGTCCGGGCCAAGAGCTCTTCGGCAATCATGCGCAGCAGCGTGGTCTTGCCCGCGCCGTTGTGGCCGATGATGCCGATTTTTTCAGAGCCGCGGACGTGCAGGGAGACATCCTTCGCAAGGATTCTTGCGCCGTCCGGCGTCCGCAGGCAGGGCAGGCTGTAGTCGATGACGGTCTTGCCCGCGGGGATGGCGGCATCCTTTTCGCCGAGCTTGAAGAAGATGGCGGACTCCTCCTCGGGCATCTGGGTCATGTCCTCGTCCTGGCGCTCGAAGCGGCGCTCCATGCTCTTCACGGCCTTCATCTTCTTTTTCAGGAGCCTTCCCTTGCCGGGAGCCTGCCTGCTGACGGTATTCAGCCGGTGCTCCACGCTCTGCTCGATTCGCCGGTATTTCTCGTCCCGGATTTCCTTCTCCCTGCGCTCGCTGGCCGCCTGTCTGGCCTGCTTCTCAAATTTGTCCTCCCGCTCCTGCCTGTACTGCAGATAGGGCATATGGGACACCGTGTACCGGCTTACGGTTTTACGGCGGATCTGCTCGATGTGGATCACCATGTTGGCCGTGCGCTCTATCAGGGTCTCGTCGTGGGAGATGTAGAGCACTACCCCCTGCCAGTTCAGAATCATTTCCTCCAGCCATTGCAGCGTGCCGATGTCCAGGTCGTTGGAGGGCTCGTCCAGCAGGAGCACGGTGGGCTGGGACATCAGGAGCCGCATCATCTGGGCCTTCACCTTCTCGCCGCCGGACAGGCTGTCCATTGGCTGGTCGCTGTAGAAGAAGTCCTGTGGCAGATGGAAGCTGCCTGCAAGCTGCCCCAGCTCCCGGGGGGTCTGCTCGAAGAAGGACGGGTCTTCCGCGAAGAATTCGTAGAGGGTCTTCGCAGCGTCCTTCTTCTGTAACTCCTGGGGCAGATAGGCCAGGCGCTCCCCGGCGGCAATCCGCTCCCCGGCGGCCTCGGCATAGGGTTCTATCAGCTCCGGATCGTAGATCCATTTCAACAGCGTGGACTTGCCGTTGCCCTCCTCACCGATGACGACAGCCTTGTCTCCCTGGTTCAGCACGAAGGAGAAATCCTGCAGGATCATTCGCAGGTCTTTTTTATGGGTGATGCTTAGGTTCTTTATCTGTAGCATTATGGCCTCCTGTTCCGAAAACCTGCCGGCCTGTCTGTAGGGCCGAAACAAAAGCCGTTCGCAAGGGAAGCCTGTTCGCATGCTGTTCCCATAGGGGGATACGCCTGAAACGGAAATAGGGGAAATTCCGGCATGATACGGCATGATCTGGCATAGAAAAAAGGCTTCCAGAATAGGAGCGATAACGGATTCGGCATATGCAAACAGGCCTGTGTCACAGGCTTCCGCAAAAATTTGTCTGCTTTTTCCGAATTCTGTTATCGACTACTCATTCCTTCACCTTTTACCGAGTGGTACCTTTCTGATTATTGATATCTAGCATACCACATCGGCACTGGAATTTCAATAAAATATTCGTAAATTTTATCTATGTGAATATTTGGTGAATATTTTAAGGATATTTTACTGATTTTACAGAATTGCATATATCGGCAGGAAGCTGAATGAGGAGGCAGACAGGGCCGTGGCGGAGAGTGACAAAATTTGTGCCATATATTCTGATAGGAATGGATATTCTGAAGGATTTCGACTTCCGTTGTGGAGAGAGTGAATGGAATGGGGAATATCTGTTCCTGGGATGTTTAAAAGAGAATATAAATTCGGACTATTTGAATGAGTTGCATAAATATTTCGGATACATAAGCCCATTGCGAACGGATATAATTTTAGAATGGTTTTGGGACAATCCCCGGCATGGAGCGTGCCGGGGATTTTTTAGATTATCTGCCATTTCGCTTTACAACTGCCCGCCATGGTATGTATAATAATAGGCGATTAAAAACAAAACCGACAGGAGCAGCCTATGGAAATCTGGGACGCCTATGACAGGCAGGGAGCAAAGACAGGGACGGATCTGATACGCGGGGAAAAGATTGGAGAGGGCCTCTACCACCTGGTCTGCGAGGTGGTGGTGAGGCATGCGGACGGGGAATATCTCCTGCTGCAGAGGGACTTCAGGAAGGAGGCCTACCCCGGCTTCGAGGAGATTGGCGCGGGAGGAAGCGCCCTGAAGGGGGAGACGCCCCTGCAGGGTGCCGTCAGGGAGCTTCGGGAGGAGAGCGGGATAGAGGCCGGGGAGCTGGAGGAGCTGTACCGCATCGTGAGCGACAGAAGCCATGCCATCCACCACGGCTACCTGTGCGTCACGGACGCGCCGAAGGATTCCATCGTGCTGCAGGAGGGCGAGACCATTGGCTATCGCTGGATAGGCAGGGAAGAGCTGATTGCCTTTTTCGACTCGGACGCATGCATTTTGGCTCAGAGGGAGAGACTGAAGGAGTATATGGATTCCATCCGGTCCAGCGCCGGTTCAATGGTGGCGGTGCCATCGAAAGAGACATGACGGGAAGCGAGAAGGCTTTCCGGCGGATTTGATGCAGGGACAGGCCGGGCGCGCGGCCAGAGGACAGGAGACAGATATGTATATTATTGTAGGGCTGGGGAACCCCGGCAGGGAATACGAGGGCACACGGCACAACGTGGGCTTTCTGGTGCTGGATAAGCTGGCGGCGAAGGAGAACATCTCCATTCTGGAGAAGAAGCACAAGGCCATCATCGGCAAGGGCATGGCAGCGGGGCAGAAGTGCGTCCTGGCCAAGCCCCAGACTTATATGAACCTAAGCGGCGAGTGCGTCAGGCAGCTGATCGACTTCTACAAGGTGGACGAGACCGCGGAGCTGATTGTCATCTCCGACGACGTGAGCCTGGAGGTGGGGCAGATCCGCATCCGCAAGAAGGGCAGCGCAGGCGGCCACAACGGCCTGAAGAACATCATCGCCCATCTGGGCCACGATTCCTTTATCCGGGTGAAGATGGGCGTGGGAGAGAAGCCCGCTGGCTGGGACCTGGTGGACTATGTGCTGGGGCGGTTCCCGCCGAAGGACAGGGAGGCCATGGACGAGGCGGCAGCCCGGGCGGCGGATGCCATCCGGACGATTATCGCGGAGGGGCCGGATGCTGCCATGAACCGGTTCAATACCGTGAAGAAGCCGGCGAAAGATTCGAAAAAGCCGAAAGAGCTGAAAAAGCGGGGAGAGCCTGAGCAGGAAGCCCGGAAGCCGGAGGAACCCGCGTCCCCCGGTGAGCCTGCGGCGGGAGCAAAGTGCCGGGATATGGGGGCTTAGTCCATATGTTTGATAAATATTCATTGGTGCAAAGGCTTCAGGAGCTTCCTTTTTCGAAAGAGGAATACTGGGTAGTTGCCGGAGGCGCTATGGTTCTGCATGGGTTTCGCTTACAAACACAGGATATTGATTTGGGATGCAGTACATCTCTGGCAGACAGACTGGAGCAGCAGGGGTACGCGGTCACGTACTGTGAAGATGGAACTAGAAAAATCCTATATAAACGGCATTTAATTCTTGCCAGTCGCATAGCGCAGCCAGTCATGCCGTTTATCCGGTTTTTGGGCAAGATTTAATCGCTGCATATATATTCTGAGGATGTGGAGATTTTTGAAAACTGGATTGAGGGGACAGTGGAAATAATGAACGGTGTTCCTGTTGTATGCGTAGAAGGACTGATACGGATGAAAAAGAAGCTGGGCAGAGAGAAAGATTTAGCAGATATTGTATTAATGGAAAAGGCAAAGAAGGTTGCAAAGGCAGCAAAGATTTAGGAGGACGCAATGCAGGCATTACTGGCGCCGCTGCAGGAGCTGGCGGAATACGGCAATATCAGGGAGGCCATCCGGAAAGGTCTGGGCATCACCGCCCTCACCGGCTGTGTGGACTCCCAGAAGCTGCATATGATCTACGGGCTGGGCGATGGCTTCCGCATCAAGGTCATCGTCACTTACAGCGACCTGAAGGCAAAGGAGCTCTTTGAGGAATACCGGTTTTATGACAGGAATGTCATGTTATACCCCGCCAAAGACCTGATCTTCTTCCAGGCGGACATCCACGGCAACCAGCTGGTGAAGGAAAGGGTCAAGGTGCTGCGCAGGCTCATGGAGAAGAAGCCCGTGACCATCGTCACCACCTACGCGGCCCTCATGTCCCCCCAGGTCATGTGGGACGCGGACAGGGACGTCATCGATGTGTACAAGGGCAGCACCCTGGAGGAGAGCGCCCTGAGCAGACGGCTGGTGGACATGGGCTATGAGAAGAGCTACCAGGTGGAGAGCCCTGGCCAGTTCTCCGTCCGGGGCGGCATCATCGACATCTTCGACCTCACCGAGGAGAACCCCTACCGCATCGAGCTGTGGGGGGACGAGGTGGAGTCCATCCGCAGCTTCGACATCTTAAGCCAGCGCTCCATCGAGAACCTGGAGGGAGTCTCCGTCTTCCCCGCCACGGAGTTCGTGCTGGAGGAGGAGCGGATTCGTGCGGGGGTCAAAAAGCTGGAGGCCGAGAGCGCCAAGCAGCAGAAAATCTTCCGGGACGCTTTCCAGACCGAGGAAGCCCACCGCATCGCCACCCAGGTAAAGGAGCTGAAGGAGCAGCTCCTGGAATTCAAGGCTAAGGTGAACCTGGAGGGATACATCCGGTATTTCTACGAGGATACCATGACCCTGCCGGAGCTCCTGGTGCGGATTGCCCGGGGCGGCCCTGTCCCGGGAGAGGGCTCCGGGCAGGCGGTAGGCGGTGCCACAGGCGCGGCAGGCGGGAAGCAGACGGTCGGCGGTGCTCCGGGCGCGGCAGGCGGTAGGCTGAACAGAGGCGGCAGAGCGGCTGCGGGGAATGCCGGGCCGGTGTATTTCATAGACGAACCTAACCGTGTGAAGGAGCAGGCGGATGCCATAGAGCTGGAGTTCTCCGAGAGCATGCGCCAGCGGGCCCAGAAGGGCTACATCCTGCCCGGCCAGATGAACGTCCTCTACAGCGGGGAGCAGGTGGCGGCCAATCTCTTAAAGGGCAGCGTGGTCACCCTGTCCACCATGGAGGCAAAGGGGTATTTCAAGCCCGACCGGAAGATGGACGTGGCCGCCAGGAACGTGGCCCCCTACAACAACAGCTTCGAGGCTTTGGTGCGGGATCTGAAGATGTTCCGCAGAAACGGCTACCGTGTCCTGCTGCTGTCCGGCTCCCGTACCAGGGCAAAGCGCCTGGCGGAGGACCTGCGGGATCAGGAGCTCACCGCCATCTACACAGAAGATCCCCTGCGGGAGGTCCAGGCCGGGGAGGTGGTGACCTATTACGGCCATGTAGACAAGGGCTTCGAGTACCCTCTGCTGAAATTCGTGGTGCTCTCCGAGACGGACATCTTCGGCGCGGAGAAAAAGAAGAAGCGCGCCAAGCGGCTCTACGAGGGCCAGAAGATCAAGGACTTCAATGAGCTGAAGGTGGGGGACTACGTGGTCCACGAAAGCCACGGCTTAGGTGTCTACCAGGGCATCGAGAAGGTGGAGATGGAGGGCGTGGTCAAGGACTACATCAAGATAGAGTACCGGGACGGCGGCAACCTCTACGTGCTGGCCACCGGCTTGGACGTGATTCAGAAATACGCCTCCGCCGATGCCAAGAAGCCGAAGCTCAACAAGCTGGGCTCCAAGGAATGGGAGCGCACCAAGACCAAGGTCCGCAGCGCGGTGAGCGAGGTGGCCACGGATCTGGTGCAGCTCTACGCCCTGCGCCAGCAGAGCCAGGGTCATGCCTATGAAAAGGATACCGTCTGGCAGCGGGAGTTCGAGGAGATGTTCCCGTTTGAGGAGACGGAGGATCAGCTGGCGGCCATCGCGGACACA
Organism: uncultured Acetatifactor sp.; assembly: GCF_948601915.1. Taxonomy (NCBI): domain Bacteria; kingdom Bacillati; phylum Bacillota; class Clostridia; order Lachnospirales; family Lachnospiraceae; genus Acetatifactor; species uncultured Acetatifactor sp. The sequence goes on from NZ_CAPDXS010000030.1 coordinate 25,508, forward strand.
AAGTCCGACATGGAGAGCGGCAAAATCATGGATCGCCTCATCTGCGGGGACGTGGGCTACGGCAAGACCGAAATCGCCATCCGGGCGGCCTTCAAGGCCGTTCAGGAGGGCAAGCAAGTGGTGTACCTTGTCCCTACCACCATCCTGGCCCAACAGCACCACACTACCTTTGTCCAGCGCATGAAGGACTATCCCATCCGTATAGAGCTCATGAGCCGCTTCCGCACCCCGGGGGAGATCAAGAAGACCGTCACTGATCTCCAGAAGGGCCTGGTGGACATCGTGATCGGCACCCACAGGGTACTGTCCGGCGACGTGAAGTTCAAGGACTTAGGGCTCCTGATCATAGACGAGGAGCAGCGCTTCGGCGTGACCCACAAGGAGAAGATCAAGAAGCTCAAGGAGGACGTGGACGTGCTGACCCTCACCGCCACCCCCATCCCCAGGACGCTGCACATGAGCCTGATCGGCATACGGGACATGAGCGTGCTGGAGGAGCCTCCGGGGGACCGCCAGCCCATCCAGACCTTCGTGTGCGAATACAACGAGGAGCTGGTGCGGGAGGCCGTCTCCAGGGAGCTGGCCAGGGGCGGGCAGGTGTACTATGTGTACAACCGGGTGAACAACATCGCGGACGTCACCGCCCAGTTGGCGGCGCTGCTGCCCGAGGCCAACGTGTCCTACGCCCACGGCCAGATGAAGGAGAGCGAGCTGGAGCGGATCATGTTCGACTTTATCGGCGGGGAGATCGACGTGCTGGTGTCCACCACCATCATCGAGACCGGGCTGGACATCTCCAACGTGAACACCATGATCATCCACGATTCCGATAACTTAGGCCTGTCCCAGCTCTACCAGCTGCGGGGCCGGGTGGGCCGTTCCAACCGCACCGCCTACGCCTTTTTGATGTACAGGCGGGACAAGATGCTGAAGGAGGTGGCGGAGAAGCGCCTTTCCGCCATCCGGGAGTTCACCGACTTAGGCAGCGGCTTCAAGATCGCCATGCGGGACCTGGAAATCCGGGGGGCGGGGAACCTCCTGGGGGTGCGCCAGCACGGGCATATGGAGGCGGTGGGGTACGACCTGTACTGCAAGATGCTCAACGAGGCCGTGCAGGGCCTAAAGGGGGGGAAGGTGGCCCAGGACTTCGCCACGGTGATCGACCTGGACGTGGACGCTTTCATCCCGCCCACCTATATCGTCAACGAGGTGCAGAAGCTGGACATCTACAAGCGGATCGCCGGCATCGAGAACGAGAAGGAGCGGGACGACATGCGGGACGAGCTGCTGGACCGCTTCGGGGAGATTCCCAAATCCGTGGACAACCTGCTGCGCATCGCCCTGATCCGGGTGGCGGCCCACAAGCTGTATATGACGGACATCAAGGGCAAGAACGAGAAGATTACGTTCCTCTTCCGCCCGGACGCGGAGGTGAACCCGGCGAAGATACCGGAAGTCCTGCGCAAGTTCGGCCCGAGCCTGTCCTTTACAGCCTATGGGAAGCCCTCTTTTACCTATAAATATAAGAAGACAGGGCTGATGGAAAAGGACGCGGAGCTTTTGATGGCGTGGACGGAGGGGTTCCTGAAGGAGGCGGAAGTGTTCCTGGAGGACGTGCCGGAGGCTGTGCCATAGCATGGCTGAAGCGGATACAGGGGCGCGGATCCGCCGGGGCTTTGCCTGAATCCCGGGACTGAGCGATGAAAATCCGGTAGAAATCCGGTAGAAATCCGGTAGAAATCGAAGCCCTGGTGTTTTGAGGGAGTTTTATGACCCTCAAAAAATGTTACCTTTTATCCAGAACAGCGGATGAGAGCTGATTTTGGACAGGAGGTAATCTGATGAAAGGATATAATACTTCGGAGGGATACATGGGACTGGTGAACGGGAGGTATGTCCTCTTTGCCAGCGAGGCGGATTACAGGGAGTATCTGGAGGATTGAGGAAAGCGCAGATAAAAGGTAGGGGCGTGTCTGAATATTTGGACGCGCCCCAGCCTTTTGCATCGAACCTGCAGGCCATGGCTGTCGCGTCAGATGCTTCGGCGGAAGATAATGGATGATTTTTTGCAGGATATGCCCTATAATGGGAGAAGAATCATGCAGTAGGAGTAGATGGAAGGATGAGGATAGCAATCTGTGACGATGAGGCGGTTTTTCGGACATATCTCAGGGACATTCTGGTAAAGGACAGCTTCGCTAGGGGGACGGACATCCAGGTGGCGGAGTATGCCGACGGGGAGGCGCTTTTAGCGGCCCTGGAAGCGCCGGATGACTATGCGGATGTGGTATTCCTTGACATCCGCATGCCCGGGATGGACGGGCTGGAGACGGCCAGGGCCCTGCGGCAGAGAGGGGAGAAGTGCATAATCGTCTTCCTGACCAGCCTTTCGGAATATGCCAGGAAGGGGTATGAGGTCAGGGCGTTCCGGTATCTGCTGAAGGAGGAGGCGGAGCGGGAGCTTTCCCGGGTGATGGAGGACTGCGGCAGGGAGCTGGGGGAGGCATGTTGGTTTTCCTTTGCGCAGGGGCATCAGACCTGCAGGGTCCCCAGGGAGGATATCCTCTATTTCGAGAGCAGGAAGCGGGTGGTAGTGCTGCACACCGGCAGGGAGAGCCATGCTTTTTACCGGAAGCTGGACGAGCTGGAGCGGGAGCTGGAGGGCGGCGGGTTCCTGCGGTGCCACAAAAGCTACCTGGTGCAGGAGCGGTATGTGCGCGGCTGGAAGGGGAGGAGCCTGTGGCTGGAGGACGGGACGGAGGTTCCCATAAGCCGGGGGTATGAGAAGGAAGTGAACCGCAGGCTGATGCTGCGGAAAGGGTAGCGAGGGACTGGCAGAGGAGAAGGGGGTGGTGCGGATGGCGGAATTCGATATGGTGAACGGGATATTGCTGACAGGGAACCTGGTGATTTGGGTCGCCCTGTGTCTGCGCCGAGGGGAAAGCGCTGTATGGGGCAGGATGGGGGCTTTGAGAACGAAGGCGGCAGGGGCAAAAGGGGCGGCAGGGACATTGCCGCACGGAGGAGGCAACGGGGCGCAGGGAGACAGGGGAATCGGCAGGGGTGCCGGAAATGGGAGACTGGCAGCGCCGGAGGCACGTTTTGCGGAATCCCTTGTGGGATTCCTGGAATTTGCCGTCTATGGGGCAGGGATGATACGGATGGCGGATTTGATTCTGCAGGGAATCGCGGGGCCGGGAGGGGAGAGCGGGGCGCTGTTTGCGGTCAGGGTGCTGCTGGCGGAGAGCATGCTGCTCTTGTTCCCGCTTTGGAGGATGCTGCATCGGTGGAAGGCGGAGGAGGACGGCGCAGGGATGCGCGGAGCGTGGGACGGCTGTGGGGGGAACGGAGGGATTCCCTCCGCGGGGAAGCCGTGGGGCGAAAAGCGGCCTGATTGGAATCGGCCCGGCACTATGGGGGCCGCGGCCGGATTCTGGCAGGGCTGGAGGGACGCCCTGTTGGAAGAGGGGCAGGGCATCCTTGGGATGCTGCTGCTCTTGGGGCTGACGCTGCGGGGGTGGCGGGAGCAGGATTTGGTCAGGGCGTTCGGCGCGCAGGCATGGATGCTCCTTTTGTTTTTCTGCTATGGGTATCTGGGGAGACGGCGGAGGATGCGGGATCTGGCGGGGCTATGTGGAGAGGCTGGTGTAGGCGCAATGGAGTCCTGGGCGCAGGGATGGGGCGGAAGCGTCATGGGGCCGCTGGAGGGCTATGGCGGAAGCGCCACAGGAATTCCGGCAGGAGGTTATGGCAGGAATGCCATGGAGCCACCAATGCAGGGCCGGGGCGGGAAAGGCGATAGAGGGATGCCCGGGGATTCTGCCGGGAATGCCGACCGGGCCCGGCAGATGGAATATCTGAGGAACGTGGAGGAGCAGTACCAGCGCACCAGGGAGCTGTGGCATGATTTGAAGAACCATATCAAGGTGCTGGAAATCCTGGCCCAGGAGGAGCGTTTCGGGGAGCTTGCGGACTACCTGGACAGCTTCCGGCGGGATGTGGAGCGGCGGATGATTCCTGCCAGGACGGGCTGCGCCCCGGTGGATGCTTTGCTGGGAGATAAGCTCTATCTCGCGGGGAGGCAGGGCACGGAGCTGTCCCTGCAGCTGTGCCAGCTGTCGCAGACAGGGATAGAGGCGGTGGACTTCTGTGTGATTCTGGGGAACCTCCTGGACAATGCCCTGGAGGCCTGCGCCCGGTTGGACGGGCAGGGGCGGATTGGGCTGCGCATGCGGCGGGAGGAGGAATTCTACTATATTACGGTAGTGAACACCTCCGTGGAACCCCGTCGGGAAGGGATAAGCTACGTCTCCGGGAAGCGAGGCCGGGACAACGGCGTAGGGCACGGCCTGGGACTGCGCAGCGCGGAGCGCCTGGCCCACAGATACGGCGGGCTGCTGGCGACGGACTACAGCGAAGGGGAGTTCCGGGTGGTGGTGCGGCTGCAGGATGCCGGCAGATGATGTGTTTTTGTTGGGAGTCTGTCAACTGATGAATGAAAAAACATGAGAAATGATACGAAAAAAAATACAAAATTAATATTTGACAATTCCTCTCTTCTGTATTATGATAATTGTGTCAACATTTTTCTGTGAAGAGTGCGAATCGCACGTTCAGGCAGTTTCTGCCGGATTTATTCACATGCACTGGCAGGGACAGCCTATGGGTCACGTATGTCCTCTGCCGTATCATTTTCAGAAAGAGAGGATACCACATGAAGCCCAGGATGGAATTCGTACCACGAAAGAAACGGCGCTTCCGGCTGCCGCTACGGCGGTTCATTGCTAACCGCAACGTAAAAGACAGGCTCTTCTGCTACATCTTCGAGCGGGACAGGGAAGCCCTGTTGCAGCTGTACAACGCGCTGAACCACACGGACTACCGCGATGCCCATGCGTTGCAGATCGTCACCCTGGACAATGTGGTCTACATGTCCATGAAGAACGACATGGCCTTTCTCCTGGCCGGAGCCCTGAACCTGTATGAGCATCAGAGCACATTCTCCCCGAATCTTCCGCTGCGGTTCCTGCTCTATATCGCCGCGGAATATGAGAGCCTGGTGGCAAGGGCGAAAGCCAATATTTACGGGCAGACGTTGATTCCGCTTCCCTCGCCCCAGTGCGTGGTGTTCTATAACGGGGACGATGCCATGCCAGATGAGCAGTACCTGCGGCTGACAGATGCCTTTCCGGACATGCGGGAAGCCGGACTCCCACCCTGCCTGGAGCTGAAGGTCCGGATGCTGAACATCAACTATGGCCATAACAGCGGGCTGACCGCGGGCTGCAGGCGGCTGGAGGAGTATTCCCGTTTTGTGGCCTGCATCAAGGCATACCGTCAGGGTGGCAGCTCTGTGAGCCAGGCCATCGAAGATGCGGTAACATATTGTATTGACCATGGCATCATGGAAGATATTTTATTGCCCTTTCGGGCGGAGGTGACTAAAATGCTGCTAACCGAATATAATGAGAAGAAATATATGCGCTTGTTCCGGAAAGAGGCCCGGGAGGAGGGGCTGCGGGAAGGCAGGGAAGAAGGCCGGGATCACCTGATTAATACCATGCTTCAAAATGGAGCGTCTCCTGAGCTTCTCTCAGAATTAACAGGTCTGTCGCTTTCGGAGATTAGCGACATATCACAGAATAAAAAGGGCCAGTTCGGTTTCCCCCAGGAGGCGAAGGGCACAGAGAAGGAATATAGATAAGGATTGAGGCGTATGCTTGCGGACTGCGCTGCGGCGGGGCGGATAAATTCCGGCCTCGCTATTTTGGTACCTATTTTCCTGTCAATATCTGCCAGTGTGCAGAAAGTGACGGGAAGCCTGCAAAAAGTGACAGGAATGCCCCGGAGGCCCGGCAAGATGCTATAATGTTCTTGACTGAAATTCCTAGGAGGGAACATCATGAAGATAATAAGGAACTGCGCCCTGGCCCTGGGGCTGACGGTAAGATACGCGCCCTGGAACGCTTTTCTGTACATTCTGGTATGCCTGATACCGGGGCTCTTCGGCGGGCTCCGGGTGGTGCTGGTGCAGAGGCTGGTGGACGGCGGCGTGCATTTCGGGGCCACGGGGCAGGGGGTGGAGAGGCTCATGGCCACAGGCAGCGCTTTGGTGGCCACATTGCTTGTGTGGTTCGTCATGGAGAGGCTCCAGGGATATGAGGACAAGGTCCTGGAAATCCGGCTGATCGGGAAGATGGGGCCGGACATCATGGAGAAGCTGGACGGGCTGGAGTACGCCGCTTTCGAGTCACAGGAGGTGCAGGGCATCCTCCAGCGGATCGGCGGGGAGCCCTGGGAGAACGTGAAGAGCTGCTTTGGCGGAAGCGTGCGCACGGTGCAGACGCTCCTGTCCATTTTCATCATGCTGGGGGTCTATGCCTCGGTGTCCCCCTGGATTGGGGCGGGCATCTTCCTGCTGGCAGTCCCCATGCTGGCCCTGAACTTCCAGGCAACCAGGCGGCTCCATGCCCTGATACGGGATACCACTGCCTCGGAGCGCAGGCTGGAGGATCTGAAGCGCCTGATGCAGAATCCGGACGCCATGTACGAGATGAAGGTATTCGGAAGCCAGGAGCTGATGGCGGAGAAATGGCGGCGCTTTGCCGGGGGCGTGGAGGCGGAGACCAGAAAGGCAGGGGGCAGGGTGCTGGCCCTGGAGGGCGGCAGCAGGTTCCTGAACATCACCTATTTCATCTTTATCATCATCACCTTATCGCATCTGTTCCTGCAGGGAAGGGTCACCGTGGGGCAGTTCGCGGCAGTGGCGGGCTCCCTGCATTCCATTACGGGGCAGATGCTGAACGCCGCCTGGACGGTGTCGGACACTTTCCGGAGCGCCCTGGACGTGGCGTATTACAGAGAGTTCTTAAGGCTCCCCCAGCGCAGGGACAGGCGCGATGTAGACGCGCTGGCCCATGGGGACATCGCTTTCGAGAACGTGAGCTTCACCTATCCGGGCACGGACAGGCAGGTGCTGAAGAATGTGACGTTCCGCATCAAGGCAGGAGAGCGGGTGGCCTTTGCCGGGGAGAACGGGGCCGGGAAGTCCACTCTGGTAAAACTGCTCTGCGGCCTGTATGAGCCGGACGCGGGGCGGGTGCTCATGGGAGGCGTGGACGTGCGGGACCTGTCCGAGCCTCTGCGGAGGAAGTGCCTGTCCGTGGTGTTCCAGGATTTTCAGGAGTATGAGCTGACCCTGCGGGAAAATGTGGCCCTGGGGGACATCCCGGCGCTCTCCCAGGACGGGCGGATCAAGGAGGCCCTGGAGCAGGCAGGCGGGGCGCAGCTTATCCGGGAGGGAAAGGGGCTGGAGCAGAGCCTGGGGCATCTGGAGGCGGAGGGCAGGGGGCTGTCCAGGGGGCAGTGGCAGCGGGTGGCCATCGCCAGGGCCTTTCTGGCGGACGCGGCGTTCTGTGTGCTGGACGAGCCCACGGCGGCCTTGGATCCCATCGCCGAGAGCCGCATGTATGAGAACTTCGTCCGGATTTTCCATAAAAACGGCACTATCATCATCTCCCACCGCCTGGCCAGCGCCAGGCTGGCAGACCGCATCCTGGTGCTGGACGGCGGCAGGATCGTCCAGGACGGCAGCCATGAGCAGCTGATGGGGACAGAGGGGCTGTACAGGACGATGTACCTGGCCCAGAGCTCCTGGTATGCGGAGAGCCCGGAGCAGCTACAATCCTGTCCCTGTCCACGGGATACGGCAGGGAAGCGGGCGGAAGCCGGAGGAGCCGGGGAGGGAATCGGTCAGGAAAGGACAGGTGGCAGACTATGAGCGGGATGAGGAAGCATCTGGGATATTTCCGGCAGGCCATGGTGGACATGAACAGGTTCATGCCCTTTCTGCTGTGGGGCAAGCTGCTCACCAGCATCGCGGAGGGCGTGCTGCAGGTGTGGCAGCCTGTCCTGACGGCGGAGATCTTCCAGCTGGCGGCGGAGCTGGACGGCGGAAATATAATTATTTTCAAACGAAAAAACATATATCTGTGCATCTGCATCGCTTTCCCCGCGGTCTGCACCATGCTGCTGCGGGCGGTGGGGCTGTACGGGGAGGGCAGGAAGGAGGGCACCTACGGCTGGAACATGTACGGCTACGCCAGGAGGCTGCGGCTGGAGGCCCTGGAGGAGGCGAAGGTGCTGGACGGCTTCCGGAAGGCGGACGCGGCCTATTCCAGGCATCTGGCCGCCAGCAGGATGTTCTCCTATCTGCTGATGGACGTGGAATCGGCGCTGGTCTGCGTCAGCACTTTCTTCGTGGTGGGCAGCTTTTCCCTATGGCTCCTGCCCGGGGCGGTGCTGGGCGTGCTGCCCCATCTGCTGATCGATGTCCTGAACGAGAAGAGGAGGAGCGGCACCTACAGGGAGCAGTCGGGGAAAAGGAGGAGGCTTCGGTATCTGTGGCAGCTCTTCTGCACCAAGGAGCCTGTGAAGGAGATGCGCACCATGGGCTTCGCCGGGTTCCTGAAGGAGAAATGGGTGGGGGCCAATGTGGAGGTGGTCCGGGAGATGGAGGAGCTGGAGCTGAAGGCCATCAGGCTGTCCGCGGCCGGGGTGATGCTGAAGAATCTGAGCTATGTGGCGAATGTGGCCATCGCATTGCTCTTGATGGTCAGGGGCGGGCTGGCGGTAGGGCAGTTCGCGGCCTGCCTCACGGCTTTCGGCCTGCTGCAGGACAATCTCTCCATGCTCAGCGAATACGTGGCCCGGTTCCTGCAGTCCTGGCACCATGTGGAGGAATACTATGACTTCTTCCGGGCGGAGACGGAGAAGGAGGGGGAGGAGGATTACCGGCCCTTTCAGCGGGAAGTGGAGCTGCGTGGCGTGCATTACCGGTATCCGGGCGGGGACAGGGATGCCCTGGACGGGGTGGACCTGACCATCAGAAAGGGGGAGCATGTGGTCATCGTGGGGGTCAACGGCTCCGGCAAGACCACCCTCTCCAAGGTGCTGACGGGAGCATATGAGGTCTGCTCGGGGGGCGTATATTATGACGGCCGGGACATAGCGGGGATACGGAAAAGCGGGCTTTACCGGGACGTCTCTCTGGTGCCCCAGGACTTCGTGCACTATCATTTCTCCCTGCGGGAGAACATCTGTATCAGCGACTTCACCCGCAGGGAGGACGAGGAGCGCATCCGCGGGGTGGTGCAGGCTGTGGGGATCCAGGAGCTGGTGCAGGGACTGGGAGGCC
>NZ_CAPDXS010000030.1:34713-42561 GCF_948601915.1 uncultured Acetatifactor sp.
CCGGGAGTTCGGCGGCAGCGAGCTTTCCGGCGGGGAGTGGCAGAAGGTGGCCATCGCCAGGGGGCTGTTCCGGGACAGCGGGTTGATCCTGCTGGACGAGCCCACCAGCGCCCTGGATCCTTTGGTGGAGTATGAAATCCTCACGGGGTTCCTGAAGCTGATTCAGGGGAAGACCTCCGTCATCATTTCCCACAGGGTGGGAATCTGCAGGCATGCGGACAAGGTCGTGGTGATGAAGGCGGGAAAGGTGGTGGAGTGCGGCGGCCATGAGGAGCTTGTCAGGGCCGGCGGGGAGTATGCACGGATTTGGGGGGAGCAGGCGAAATGGTATTAGGGGAGCCTGCGTTCCAGATGTCCCGCAAGGAACGCCACGTTTTCCCGCACAGGCCTCGTCCCGTCCACCCGCAGCACGGGGCAGCTCAGCGCCCTTATCCATTCATCCACGGAATCCTCCGCCTTGGCGGCCACGGCTTCCAGGAAGCGCTCCTCCTGCTCATATAAATCGCCGCCGGGCAGCATCCGGCTGCCGAACTTTTGGAGAGAGCGGTTCCTGACCCGTTCCAGCCGGATGTCCCTGGGCACATGGATCAGCACGGCCCAGCGGAAGAAGGGATAGAAGCTTTCCCCATGCTCCATTTTCACGGTGGAGAGGACGAAATCCGGATGGGCCTGGATTTCGCCGCGCAGCACGGCTTCCGCCTCCTCCCGGGTGCGCGGGGAGGCATAAGCCTCCGCCCTGGGGAAATAGATGTCCTCGCTGTCGATGAAATGATGCCCCAGCTCTTCCGCAAGGGCTTTGCCCAGTGTGCTCTTTCCTGTGCCGTTCAGGCCGCAGACAATGATTCCGGTTCCCATAGATTCTTCTCCTCCAAAGCGTTCTGCAATTGACATCCAGTATAGCATGGCGTTGCGGATCTGGCTATCCGCCAAACGTCCAAAATTTTAGTAAAGATTTTTTATTTTGTATCTGTTATATTCCCCGCATTTCTGCTATGATGGGTAATAGGGCGTGACGGACAGCCAGGGCATTCGGGAGGAACCGGCTGGAAGAGCGCGCGAGATGCGAGGAGGGGATCGGGATGGCCGACAGGCAGGAAATCATGGAAATGATGCGGGCCAGGGGAGCGCAGGAGCAGCAGGACAGACTGCAGCGCTACCGGGTGCTGAACGAAAAGGTGAGGAAGGGGGAGATCCTCTTCACAGGCTCCTCCCTGATGGAGCAGTTCCCCATAGACGAGCTGCGGATGACCGAGGGGATTGATGCGGTGATTTACAACCGGGGCGTGGGAGGCTTCACCACGGAGGACATGCTGCGGCATATGGAAGAGATGGTGTTCGCCACGGAGCCGAGGAAGATATTCATCAATATCGGCACCAACGACATCAGCAGAACAGATTATCGTGTGGAGAAGCTGATGGAGAACTACGGGAAAATCATCGCCATGATACAGCGGCGGCTGCCGGAGGCGGAGATCTACATGATGGCCTACTACCCGGTGAACGAGGTGGACAAGCTGCCGGACGCCGAGTGGGCGAAAGGCATGTTCGCCACCCGCACCAATGAGAACATCCGCATGGCCAATGAGGCGGTGGAAAGGCTGGCAGGGGAGACGGGCTGCCATTATATCGACGTGAATGACGGGCTGACGGACGAAAACGGCAGGCTGAAAAAGGAGTACACCATCGAGGGCATCCATATGTACGCCAACGGCTACCGGGTTGTGCTGGAGAATCTCCGGAAATATCTGTAAGAAAGGTAGGGCCAATCAGCGTCTGCCCGGCCGGTGCCAGGTACTGGAGGGGCAGATGCGGAACTTAAATCAGCGTCTGCCCCGACAGTGCCCAGAAAACTTACGGACGCATCTTTTGGCGGGCGGAAGTTTTCTGCCGATATCTGGTACTGGAGGGGCAGATGCGGAACTTAAATTAAGGAGGAAAAGCAAATGAGGATTACGAACTGCAAGGTCAACCATCTCACCGCCCCCCTGGGGTATTGGATGGAGAAGCCCGTCTTCTCCTGGCAGGTGGAGGAGGCAGAGGGAAAGGCCCAGACGAAAGCCCGCCTGGTGGTGCGCCGGGACGGAGAGACGGTGGCGGACACAGGCTTTGCGCAGCTTGACAGCCTGGCGGAGCCCGTTGAGATGGAGCTGGCGCCCCGCACCCGCTACACCTGGACAGTGACCGTGTGCACGGATGCCGGGGAGGAGGCGGTAAGCGACGAGAACTGGTTCGAGACCGGAAAGGAAAACGAAGGCTGGAACGCCAAATGGATCGGGGACAGCCAGGCGCGCCATCCCATGTACTCGAAGCACATCGCCCCCGCAAAGCCTGTGAAGAGCGCCAGGCTCTACATCTGCGGCCTGGGCCTGTACGAGGCATACTATGTCCCGGGAAAGGACGCCGCGGCTGCAGGCTCCATAGAGACCCTGCGGGCGGAGGCGAAGATCGGGGAGGAACTGCTGGCCCCTTACTGCAACAACTACAATGAATGGGTGCAGTACCAGACCTATGACGTGACAGAGAAGCTGAAGGAAGAGGGAAATCTGTGCGTGCTGCTGGGCAACGGCTGGTACTTCGGGCGCTTTGGCTTCAACGATCCCGACGGCAGGCCTTATTACGGAAAGGGCAGGAAGCTCCTGGCCGAGCTGCGCCTGACATACGAGGACGGCACCGAGGAGGCCATCGGCACGGACGAGAGCTGGCAGGTGGACTACAGCAATATATTCTTTTCCAATATCTATGACGGCGAACAGATGGACGATACCCTGGAGCCCGTAGCGGCGGCAGCGGCCCAGGCGGTGGAGCCTCCCAAAGGGGCGCTGACGGCCAGGCGGAGCCTGCCGGTGAAGGCGCTGCAGGAGCTGCCTGCGGCGGAGCTGATCCATACTCCCGCGGGGGAGACCGTGGTGGATCTGGGCCAGAACATCGCAGGGTCTTTCCGCCTGCGGATCCATGAGCCAAAGGGCACGAAGATTCATGTCCAGGTGGGCGAGGTGCTGCAGCAGGGCAATTTCTATCGGGACAACCTGCGCTCGGCCAAAGCGGAGTACATCTACATATCGGACGGCCAGGAGCACGTCCTGCAGCCGTACTTTACGTTCTACGGCTACCGCTACGCCAAGGTGGAGGGCGTGACCGACCTGAAGCCGGAGGACTTCACAGGCCTGGCCATGTACTCCGACCTGCCCAGGAACGGCTGGCTGGAGACCGGAAACGAAATGGTGAACCGCCTGGTCCAGAACACGGAGTGGGGCCAGAAGGGCAACTTCGTGGACGTGCCCACGGACTGCCCCCAGCGCGACGAGCGCATGGGCTGGACCGGGGACGCGGAGGTGTTCTCCCCCACGGCGTGCTACCAGATGGACAGCTACGCTTTCTTTGCCAAGTACCTCTACGACATGGCCACGGAGCAGAAGACCCGGGACGGTGCCGTGCCGGACGTGATCCCCTCCTTTGGGCATAAGGGCATCGCCTGTGCCTGGGGGGACGCGGCCTGCGTGATTCCGTGGGTGGTATATCGGTTCTACGGAGACAAGTCCATCTTGGAGGGTCAGTTCGACAGCATGAAGGGGTGGGTGGACCATATCTACGGGCTGGAGCAGAACGACCAGGGCTGGCGGAAGCATTTCCACTATGGGGACTGGCTGGCCCTGGACGGCCCCGGGGGCATCGACGGCGTCATGGGGGCTACGGAGAACGCTTTTATCGCTTTGGTGTATCTGCGCTACAGCGCCCAGCTGACGGCCAAGGCGGCCGCGGTGCTGGGAAAGGCAGAGGAGGAGAGATACTACAGTGAGCTGGCGGATAAGATGCTGAAGGAAATCCGGCACGAGTACTTCGCGCCCTCCGGGCGCTGCTGCCTGGACACCCAGACGGCGCTGCTGCTTAGCCTGCGGCACGGCCTCACCGTGGACAGGGAGCAGACCGCGAAGCGCCTGCAGAAGAAGTTCGACGACAACGACGGAAAGCTCCAGACAGGCTTCGTGGGCACCCCTATCCTGGGCGAGGAGCTGACCAAAGCGGGCTTGAACGAGCTGGCCTACGGGCTGCTGTTCAATGAGGAGTATCCCGGCTGGCTCTATGAGGTGAAACTGGGGGCCACCACCATCTGGGAGCGCTGGAACAGCATGCTGGAGGACGGCAGCGTGTCCTCCACGGGCATGAACAGTTTCAACCACTATTCCTACGGCTCCATCGTGGAGTGGATGTATGCCTATGTGGCGGGCATCCGGCAGGCGGAGGACAGCATAGGCTTTCGGCATGTGTGCATCAGCCCGGTGGTGGATGCCAGGCTGGGGCATGTGGACGCCAGGTATCAGTCGGCCATGGGCCTGTGGAAGACCTCCTGGAAGGCTGTGGACGATAACCACCTGGAGTTCCGGGTTACCGTGCCTTTCGGCTGCCAGGCGGACGTGACCCTGCCCTATGCGCCTGAGAGCCTGTACGGGGATAAGGAGAATGCCATATTCGCCCATGTGGAGGACGGGGTCTGCCGTCTGGAGGCCGGAAGCTACAGCGTCACCTATGAGACCACAGCGCCCCTGCGCAGGATCTACAGCACGGCCACGCCGTTAAAGGAGCTTCTGGGTGTCCCTGCCATCCGCAGCTTCCTGACGGAGAAGATACCCCAGATCGGACAGGTGCCGGATCACATGAAATCCAGCAGCATCCGGGAGCTGGCCGCGCATTTTGCCGGGCACCTGGAGGCGGGAACGCTGGAGGTGCTGGACGAGGCGCTGGCGAAGCTGGGATAGGAGGCATTCAAGGGCTCGGAAACCGGCTGTTCTTTTGCATATGCAGCGTTGGGCGCTCATGAGAGGCCGACAATTTTCGGGCCTATGTGGACGACATGCGCTAATCAAGCATCATGAATTGATGTCCGGGCACTCTATCCCCACCAGCAGCCCGCCCTTTTCCGCATAGTAGCTGCACAGCGCCCGGGCCGTATAGAAGCGGACATCGGAGGCCTGGAAGCTCTCCCGGATGGAATCCGCCAGGGCGGCCGCCATCTTCTCGTTGCCATTGTGGGAGATAAGGACCTTGCCGCCCTGGTATCCCATCTCCTTCATGTATTTCAGGACGCTGGACAGCACGCACTGCTCACCGCGGCATTTGTTCAGCAGCTGCAGCTCTCCCTGGGCGCTGGCCTGGCCCACCACCCGGATGCCCAGGATGCCGGCCAGCTTGGCCACTGCGGGGCTCACCCGCCCGTTGTTCGCCAGGTTCCGCAGGGTCTCCAGGGAGAACATCAGATGGGTGCGCCGGGTGTAGGCCGTGATTTCACGGAGGATGTCCTCCCGCTTTTTGCCGGAGAGGATCAGCTCCTGCAGCTTCTCGATGATCAGGGCCATCTCCGGCCCGGTGGACAGGGAATCGATGACATGGACGAAACGGCCCGGGAACTGCTCCTCATACTCTTTCTTGGCCGACATGGCGAAGCTGTAGCTGCCGGACAGGGCGCTGGTGATCGTGACGCAGAATACGGTCTCGGCATCCCCGAAGGCCTTCAGCCAGTCGCCCACGCTGGGACAGGCGGTGCTGGAGGGGCCTTTGTGGGCTGCCAGGGTCTTCTCCAGCAGCTCCAGGTCTACGTCCTTGTCGTCGATGAACTCATGGGAACCGATGATGATGTGCAGGGGCACGGAGGCGAAAGGCACCTGCGCCAGGGCCAGGATATCGGATGAGGAGTCGGATACAATCTTATACTTCATGTAAAAACCTCCTTAAGGCATGGAAAACTATACTATCGGTTTTTAAAAAACCTTTCATATGTCATTTATAACAGTTTTTAAAAAACCTGTCAAGTGGTTTTCCATATTTTGTTGACGCTTGGAGGAATCTGTCTTATAATGGGCAGCAGAGGAAGGAAGCGTGTGAGATGAGTGTCAATATCAGTGAATTCCATATGCCCCGGTATCATGAGCTGCCGGATATGGGGCTGTATCTGGACCAGGTGGTGCGGTATGTGAACAACAGCCTGGCGGCGCTGGGCTGCCAGGAGATCACCGCGTCCATGGTGAGCAATTATGTCAAGAAGGGATATATCCAGAGTCCCGTGAAGAAGCAGTATTATGTAGAGCAGATCGCATATCTGTTTTTCATCGCAATCGCGAAGAATGTCCTGTCCATGGAGAACATCGGCAGTCTGTTCGAGATGCAGAAACGCACCCACGACACGCCCACGGCCTACGACTATTTCTGCCAGGAGCTGGAGAACATGCTGCAGTACATCTTTGGGTACAAGGAGGTGCTGGAGGATGTGGGGAACACCGCCAGCCCGGAGAAGAAGATACTGCGCTGCGCCATCACGGCCATGTCCCATATCATCTACCTGGGGCACTGCTTCGAGGCCATGGCCGCGGACATGAAATAGAAGTCCCGTGAAAAAGTACCAAAGCACAAAATCCCCACTTGACAGTTCTATGTTCCCTATAGTATTCTTGATTCATAGCAATACAATCTTTATTTCTGTTTCTTTCTGATGTCAAATGGCATCTCTGCCGTTTTTCACTGGAAAAAGCAACTGTAGAACCGTAAGGACTGTAAACATCAAAGTAATGCGTGGAATGGCAGGGAGAGGGCATTGGGCCTATGCATCCCTGCCGGAGAGGAGGGAGTCAATGGGACAGAAGAATGAGGCCATGCTGTCCTACCTGGAGGACCACGGGAGGTTCGCGGACCTGTTCAACCAATCATACTTCGGCGGGAGGCAGGTGGTGGACGCCAGGGAGCTGGAGGAGGCATCGGAGGCCTACCATGAGAAGCCGGGGGAGAAAGGGGGAGGCCGGGCGCGGGACTTGAAGAAGCGCCTGAAGTCCGGCAGGGAGCTGAAGATACTGGCAGTGGAGAGCCAGAGCGAGATCAACTACATCATGCCCTGGCGGGTCATGGACTACGACAGCAGAGAATATGGGAAACAGATCAGGAAAGCCCAGAGGGAAAACAGGAGGCGGGATAAGGCTGGTGAGGAAGTCTATAAGAGCGCCGGAGAGCGGATGAGCGGCATGGGGCGGGAGGAGAGGCTGGCGCCGGTCTACACAATCTGCCTCTACCATGGCGCGGAGCCCTGGGACGGCCCCAGGAGCCTGAAGGACATGATGGACTTCGGGGAAGCCGGGGAGGAGGCTGGCGGTTCGGAGTGGGAGGAGCATTTCGCGGACTATCCGCTGCACCTGGTAAGCGCCTGCGAGCCCATGGACTGCTCCGGCTTCCGGACGTCCCTGAAGGAGCTGTTCACTATCCTGCCGTACCACGGGGACAAGAAGCGGCTGAAGGAGTTCATGGGCAAAGCCTCGGCATACAGGAGGTTGGACGATGAGACCGCCAGCACCATCAGCGTTCTGCTGGGCATAGGCAAATATGAAGAGGAGAAAGAAAAATATCGGACGGAGGAGGGGGAATACGATTTGTGCAAAGCGATAGAGGATATGATGGAGGACAGCAGGCAGGAAGGGATTGTTGAAGGGGAAGCGCGTGGGGAAGCACGTGGAGAAGCACGTGGAGATGCGCGCCGGATAATCAGTGTTACGGAGAGCATCATGAAAAACCTGCACTGCACCCTGGAGAGGGCCTGCGAGATAGCAGGAATGCCGCTGGCCGAGTACCGGCAGGCGAAGACTATGCTGTAAAAGGCCAATAAAATAAAGAAGCTGGACGATGAGACCGCCAGCACCATCAGCGTTCTGCTGGGCATAGGCAAATATGAAGAGGACAAAGAAAAAAGTCGGCTTGCTTTGCAGCAATTTTCCGCAGGATTGTCAAGAAAATACATAGACAAATCCAGGCCCTATGGTGTAGAATAGACACCACTGCACTTCAGGCAGGGGCAGTGGTTTCGGTACATGAGTA